>NZ_DAMBHK010000042.1:0-5356 GCF_032060305.1 Kaistella sp.
TTTGTCCGTCAACCAGAACAATATGTTTGGAGAGGTTGTTTTCTTCAGCAAAAGCTTTCACTTTGGTTTCCCAGTCTTCTTTCGGATCCAGCCCTACAAAAGTAAATTTTACCGGCTGCGATTCCATTTCTTTTATTTTTTCTTTAAAATGAGGCATTTCGCGCATGCACGGTCCGCACCAAGTTGCAAAAAAGTTGGTAACATATAAAGTATCGTTATCTTTTTTGGCAAGGATTTCCGAAGTTTCTTCGGGGCTTAATTCAATCTGTTTGAAAGGAATAACCGCTTCAGAAATTTCGTTGGATTCCGGAACTGTAACAGAATCAGCAGGGGATGTTTCGGTGTTTTCGGAGATTTGAGTTTCTTTTTTACAGGCAGTAAAAGCCACCAAAATCATCGCGCTCAGAAGGAATTTTTTCATTTTATTTTTATTATTTTTGAAAGATATTTGATATGGAAAAACGATTACCCAAAGCAAAGCAAGGAGAATTTCACCGGCTAAAATTAACGAAAAAGCAGCAACTTACCAAAAACACTTTTTCGCTGGAGTTTGAAATTCCGGAAGCTTTAAAATTAAATTATAAGTTTGAAGCCGGCCAATATGTAACGATAAGATACCCGTCAAAAGGAGGGGTTTTTCAGAACGATTTTTCAATGACTTCGGCGCCACACGAAGGGAAAATTGCACTTGGTATAAAGATTAACGGGGAGGAAAGCTCTACCAACGACCTTTATAATGATTTCGAAGTTGGTGATGAAGTAGAAATTTCTGAACCGAAAGGAAGATTTACTTTGGTTTCGAAACCTCACGAATTCCGCACTATCATTGGTTTTGCGGGCGGAATTGGGATTACTCCGCTGCTCAGTCATTTTAAAAATATTCTTCATAAAGAGCCAAGAACCAGACTTTTTATGTTTTACGGCAACCGCAAATCTGAAGAAATTGCTTTTAAAGATGAATTGGACAATTTAGCGAAAAAATATGCCGACCGGCTTCAGATTTTCTATTTTTTTTCACAGGAACCAACTTCAGATAACTTATTTCACGGGCGTTTAGATGAGAGAAAACTAAAATTAATCATCAACCAGATCCTTCATCTGGATGATACCGATGAAGAAAGCACCATTTGGGATGCGGTGGATGAAGTGTTGATTTGTGGAAAAGGCGAGATGATAAAATCACTGGCAAATGCCTGCTACAATAACGGAATTCCCAAAAAAAATATTCATTTCGAGCTTTTCGAAGAATATAATGAAGATATTTATCCGGTAGAAAAGGATTTTCCGCGTGTGGAGAATATTGAAGTTGATTTTAAACTGTTCAACAAAAATTATTCAACAACCTTAAAAAATAATGAAGTAAAACTCCTGCAGCAACTCTTAATCCAGGGGTTTCCTGTGCCTTATTCCTGTAAATCAGGCATTTGTGGCAGCTGCGAATCTGTGCTGGAAGAAGGTGAAGTTGAACTTCTTGAAAACGAATATTTAACAGAAAAAGAAGAAGCCTCAGGAAAAATCCTTGCCTGCATGTCGGTAATGCTGAGTAAGAAAATAAAAGTTAATTTTGATCTTGTTTAAGTAAGGTTTGAAAAGAATTTTAAACATACTAAAATCTTTTTTTACGCTGGTAGAAATTGGTGTTTTGCTGATGATTTTGGCAAATGTGTGGGTGTATGCATTAACGAATGGACGTACCTACACCAGAATTTCTAAGATTCCGCCGCGGGAAACAGCTTTGGTCCTGGGAACTTCACCGAAGATGAAATCCGGACTCTCAAACCCCTATTTTACTTCTCGGATGGATGCTACCGCTTTGCTTTACCATCACGGAAAAATCAAAAAAATTATTGTGAGTGGCGAAAAAAGTCCGGGTTACGATGAGCCTTTTGCTATGAAAAATTATCTGGTTTATCAGGAAGGAGTGCCGGAACGTATCATTATTGAAGACCCAAAAGGTTTTAAAACCCAGGCCAGCATCAACAATTGCAAAAATATATACCAGCAGAATGATGTGATTATTGTTTCGCAGGGTTTTCATAACCTTCGTGCGCTTTTTTATGCGCGGAATAATGATATGAATGCGCTGGGATTCGATGCGCAGGATGTTTTAAGCAACCAGAGTTATTACCGCAATCAGTCGCGGGAATTTTTGGCCCGTGTGCTGGCGGTGGTTTATTATGTGTTTGGAATTGAAAGAAAAGGATGATTTTCCCGGAAAATTGTGTAAATTCATAACTTTAATTTTTATTAAAACCCATACATAATCTTATATTTGCAGAAATTATAATTTATGCTCGTTATCGGAATTGCAGGAGGTACAGGCTCCGGGAAAACTACCGTTGTAAACAAAATTCTTCAGCAACTGAATGCTGAAGGGGTAAACGTTCTGTCTCAGGATAATTATTATCATGATAACCAGCAGCTTACATTGGCAGAACGCGAAGTTTTGAATTACGATCACCCAAAGTCAATCGATTTCGAACTTTTGATTTCACATGTTAAATCTTTGAAAAATGGGGAAGCGATCGAACAGCCAATCTATTCGTTTGTAACCCATTCCAGAACCGGTGATCATGTACAGATTGAGCCAAAAAACGTATTGATCGTTGAGGGAATTCTTGTATTGACAAACCCTGAACTATTAAAGGAATATGATCTTAAAGTTTTTGTTCATGCAGATTCCGACGAAAGGTTGATCAGAAGAATTCGACGCGACACTCAGGAACGGGGCCGCGATCTGCAGGAAGTGCTGCACCGTTACCAAACCACGCTGAAACCCATGCACATGGAATTTATAGAACCATCGAAAAACGAAGCTGATCTTATCGTTCCCAACATGAAACAAAATACCGTGGCGATTGATTTCCTTTCAACGGTAATCAACAATACGCTGAAAAAAACACATTGATTATGAAAGAATTAATTAAAGACATCAAGCCGAAAACGCCTGCTTTAAAATTCATTCAAAAATATGTTCTGAATAAATATTTTATTACCATTTTCCTTTTTTTGGTTTGGATGGTCTTTTTCGACAGCACTTCATTTCTCGTAATCAACGAAATGAACGGCGAAATAAACAAGTACGAAAAGCAACTGGCTTATTACAAAGAAGAGTACCAAAAGAACGATGCTTTCTACAAAAAGCTCATGAACAACAAATCTGAAAAGGAGAAATTTGCCCGCGAAAATTATTTCATGAAGAAGCCCAATGAAGAAATTTTTATTTTAGTGGTAGATAGTATGAATATTACGAAAACACAGTAAAAAATGTTTACAAAGACCTCACTTTCCGATTGGGAAAATCTCGTTCAGAAACAGTTGAAAACCGAAAATATTTACGAAATTCTTTCAAAAGAAAATCTCGAAGGAATCATTGTGAAGCCTTTTTACGACTCAGTAGAAAAACCGCTGGAGAACTTACCCAAAATTGAGGAATCTACCCAGTTGGTTGCAAAATACCGCGAAGATCTTGAAGAAAATATTTTTGCTTTTCTCCTGAACGAAAACGTAGAAAATCTTGAAGAAAAAGTACTGTTCATCAATAACAAAGACCTTGCTGAACATATTTCTCCCGATGAAAATAACCGCTGTCTTTCGCTCATCGACATTTTTTCTGAAGAAAACAGTGAACTTAATGAACAGCTGGGAAAAGAACTTCTGGCCAAAGATTTCGAAAGAAATATCGGCATTGACGTAGCCCTTCATCAAAATTCCGGTGCATCAATTGTACAGCAGCTTGCTTTTGCACTGGCCAAAACGAAAGACCTAACCGAAATTTTCGGTGCAGAAATCTTAAACAAGCTCGTTTTCAGATTTGCGGTAGGCGCTAATTATTTTTTTGAGCTTGCTAAAATCCGTGCATTTAAACTTCTTTTTATTCAGCTTTCGAAAGAATTCGGTAAAAATGAAGTTCCCTATATTTTTGCTGAAACTTCTCTGAGAAACAAATCAAAAAATGAACCTGAAAAGAACCTGATTCGTTCTACATTAGAGCTTTCGGCGGCAATGATTGGCGGTGCAGATGCAGTTTTCAGCAATGATTTCAGACTTGAAAATGCTACTGCGCTTTCCGAAGAAATTTCGTTCAAACAGCAGATCGTTCTGGCTTACGAAAGTATTATCAATGTTTTTGAAGACGGCGGAAACGGCAGTTATTATATTGAAAACATCACGCAGCAGTTTGCAGAAAACGCCTGGAAATTATTTCTGGAAATAGAAAATAACGGTGGTTACTGCGAAAATCTAAAAGCTGGTAAAATTCAGCAAATGATTTATGAGCAGGCTGTTAAAGAACAGAGTTGGGTTGAGGCAGGTAAAATAAAACTCATCGGCATAAATCTTTATCCGAAACACGAAAAAACAAAATCGGTGGAAGAACTTTATGATTCATCAGTGATTAAACCGGTGCGCTGGGCTGAAATGTTTGAATAATATGAGATGAAAACAGGCATAAATCCTTCAATTCTTACCGAAGAAATTCAAAATTATATCAATGCAAATCTCACGGCTGATTTGCATTCTTTGTTACTGAAAAAGTCGCCGTTTCCGGACGTTTCGATGCACGAAATTGTGCAGCAGATTAAAGGAAAAAAAGTTGCACAGAAAAAGTTTCCGTTTCTGCTTCGGGATGGCATTATTTTTCCACCAAATCTTAATCTGGAACAGGCTTCGTCGCAATCAACAGCAGAATTTAAAGCCAAAAATTTAAAAGGGAAAAATTTTCTTGATCTCACTTCAGGATTTGGAATTGATGCGTATTTTTTATCTCAGAATTTTGATCAAGTTACTCTCGTAGAACAGAATACTGAACTTTTAGAAACGGTGAAACACAACTGGAACATTCTTGGAAGAAAAGCCAATCTTATCAATGAAAATTTAGAGGATTTTCTGCAGAAAAACTCACAAAAGTTTGACTTGATTTATCTTGATCCGGCGCGGCGAGATGCTCAGAAAAACAAAAAATTCCTTTTGGAAGACCTTTCTCCGAATTTACTTGAAATTCAGGAAAAATTGGGAGAGATTTCAGATGAAATCATCATTAAACTTTCACCGCTCATTGACATTTCATATCTGCTTTCTGTTGTAAAAAATGTTTCGAAAATTGAAATTATAGCGGTGAAAAATGAGGTGAAGGAACTGTTGGTTTTTATAAGCAGGAAAAATTCCCACACCGATACAGAAATTAAATGTGTAAATCTTGAAAGTACAGATCCGGATTTTGTTTTTGTTTTTAATGATGAGAAAAATGCTGTGGCAGAATATTCTGATCCCCATAATTTTCTTTATTTACCGAACAATGCAGTTTTAAAATCGGGGGCTTTCAATACTGTTGCAAAAAAGTTTAAACTTTTAAAGC
>NZ_DAMBHK010000042.1:5456-12218 GCF_032060305.1 Kaistella sp.
GTTTTAAAATCGGGGGCTTTCAATACTGTTGCAAAAAAGTTTAAACTTTTAAAGCTTCATGTGAACACCCATTTTTATACATCGGATGAGGTGGTTCAAGATTTTCCGGGAAGAGTGCTGAAGGTTGGTGTTACTGCGCCAAAACAGATTCTAAAAGGCGAAAAATTCAATATTATTTCGAAGAATTATCCGCTTTCACCCGATGAAATTAAGAAAAAATATAAGATTTCAGATGGCGGAAAAACCTATTTAATTTTTACCCAAACCCAGAAAGGGAGAATTATTTTAAAATCTGTTGAATAATCTTTTAAATATTTGGGGCAAATCGTAATATTTCTTACTTTTGGCCAATCAAAAAGTTGATCTGGGATCGCCATGGTTCATAATGCATATTCAGCGGTTGCATAAGACTTTATAAAAAAATAGAAATTACTTATGAAAAAAATTATTTTAGTTTTTGCATGTGCAAGTTTTGTGGTGAGCTGTAAAAAAATTCAGGCAGGTTCCAATAAAGGAGTTCTGAAAATGGAAGAAGGTGCAGAAAGATATTCTGATGATGTAAAAGGCACTTATGTTGAAGCTCCTGCCGCTAATGTTGCCGATTCTGCAGTGGCTCAGGATTCAGTGAGAACTGCTGACGTAAAAGAAGTACAAATTACTGCAGACAGTACAAAAACAGCTGTAAAATAGTACACCGTATTATATAAAAAGAAGGAGATGTCTTGCTTATGCAGGACATTTTTTTTATTTTTACAAGATTCGATTTTTAATAATTTAAGTAAAAATAAAATGCAAGAAACCCTAAATTACATCAACGAAAATAAACAGCGGTACGTTGATGAACTCTTTGAACTGCTGAAGATTGCATCGATTTCTGCAGATCCTGCATACAAAGACGAAGTGCTGAAATGCGCTGATGAAGTTGCCAAACACCTGAAAAATGCAGGTGCAGATCATGTGGAAGTTTGTCCAACCGAAGGTTATCCTATTGTTTATGGGGAAAAAATCTTAGATAAAAATTTACCAACTGTTCTTGTGTACGGTCACTACGATGTGCAGCCGCCAGATCCGCTGGAATTATGGACAAAACCACCATTTGAACCTTATATCGAAAAAACAGCACTCCATCCGGAAGGCGCTATTTTTGCCAGAGGGGCAGCGGATGATAAAGGCCAGTTTTTCATGCATGTAAAGGCGTTTGAAGCCATGATGAAAACCAATACTTTGCCATGCAACGTGAAATTTATATTGGAAGGTGAAGAAGAAGTAGGCTCTAAAAGTCTGGAAGGTTTCGTGAAACAAAACACCGAGAAACTTGCCTGCGACACGATTTTAATTTCCGATACGCATATTTATTCGAACGAACAGCCTACAGTAACTACCGGTTTGCGCGGTTTGAGTTATGTTGAAGTGGAAGTGGAAGGACCAAACAGAGATCTCCATTCCGGACTTTATGGCGGTGCGGTTCCAAATCCAATTCATGTGCTTTCCCGAATGATCGCCAATTTAATTGACGAAAACGGACACATCACCATCGACGGATTTTACGATAATGTAGATGTGGTTTCCGAGGAAGAAAGAGCAGAAATGAATAAGCTGAAAGATGATCCCGAAGGTTTCAAAAAATCAATCGGATTGAACGGAGTAGAAGGGGAAACAGGTTATACAACTTTAGAAAGAACTTCGATCCGCCCAACTTTAGACTGTAACGGAATTTGGGGTGGCTACACCGGCGAAGGTGCGAAAACAGTAATTCCAAGCAAAGCTTTTGCTAAAATTTCCATGCGTTTGGTTCCTTACCAAACTCCGGAAGAAATCACGGAAAAATTCACCAAATATTTTGAAAAAATTGCTCCTGCCAACGTAAAAGTAAAAGTGAATCCACATCACGGCGGAATGCCATACGTTTTACCAAGCGATACCAAAGAATTTCTGGCAGCGAAAAAAGCGATGGAAACGGCTTTCGGTAAAGAAGTTTTACCGTACAGAAGTGGCGGAAGTATCCCCATTACAGCGATGTTTGAGCAGGTTTTGGGAGCTAAATCTGTTTTGATGGGATTCGGTTTAGATTCCGATGCTATTCACTCGCCGAATGAGCATTATGGATTATTTAATTTCTATAAAGGAATCGAAAGTATTCCGCTTTTCTTTGAAAATTACGCGAAAGCATAACATTATAATGCCTCATTCTGAGGCATTTTTTTAACAATTAAAAATCAGAAAAAGATGAAAGATAAAGTAGCTTATATCACCGGCGGAACCAAAGGAATTGGTTTCGGAATTGCCCAGGTTTTACTTAAACACGGAATTAAAGTCGCGGTTTCCGGCAGAAAACAGGAAGACGCGGAAGAAGCAGCCAGAATATTATCGGAAGATGATTCAAAAGTTTTTGGCATTGCCTCTGACGTTAAAAATTTTGAGGACGAAAAAACTGCAGTTTCAGAAATTATAAAAAAATTCGGCAGATTAGATTATGTCATCGCAAATGCAGGTCTCGGAATTTTCAAACCTGTTGACGAACTTTCGTTAGAGGAATGGAATGATATGATCGATACTAACCTTAGTGGTGTTTTTCATACGCTGAAAGCCTCGGTGGATGAACTCAAAAAATCTGAGGGTTATTTCATCAGTATTTCAAGCTTGGCCGGAGCCAATTTCTTTGAAAAAGGTAGCGGATACAACGCTTCTAAATTCGGAGTGGTAGGCTTCACGCAGGCTGCAATGATCGATTTGCGTAAATACAACATCAAAGTTTCAACCATTATGCCTGGTTCGGTTTCCACTTATTTTAATGGTAATGACCCTTCTGATAAAGATGCATGGAAAATTCAACCTGAAGATCTGGGCGAACTGGTTGTTGATATTTTCAAAATGAATCCACGTGCTTTGCCAAGTAAGATCGAGATCAGACCTTCCAAACCAAACAGTTAATTATGTATAAAATATCAAATTTTTGCTAAATGCTATGCATGCATAATATATTATTTTTATCTTAGCGAAAATTACAACCGTACATTTTATAAAAAAACTTCGGCTTAAAAACCAAAAATCAAAAATAATAAACACATGAAAATATTAGTTTGTATCAGTAGTGTTCCGGATACTACTTCAAAAATTAATTTTACAGCAGATAAATCTGCGTTCGACAAAAACGGAATCCAGTGGGTAATTAATCCTCTGGACGAATTCTCTTTAACAAAAGCAGTTAAGCTACAAGAATCTCAGGGAGCTACGGTAACAGTTGTGAATGTAGGAGACGCTTCAACAGAGGCTGTTATCAGAAAAGCACTGGCTATTGGAGCAAATGATGCCATCAGAGTAAATACAGAAGCTAAAGACAGTTTTTCTGTAGCGACAGAGATTGCGAATATTGCTAAAAATGGCGGCTACGATTTAATCCTTTGCGGTAAAGAATCCATTGATTATAACGGTGGTGCGGTACCGGGAATGGTAGCTCAGTTACTCGATCAGCCTTTCGTAAATGCATGTGTAGGTCTTGAAGTAAACGGTTCTGAAGTAAATGCAGTAAGAGAAATTGAAGGTGGAAAAGAAACCATTTCGGTGAAATTACCCGCAGTTATCGCAGGACAGAAAGGAATGGTAGACGAAAAAGATTTAATCATCCCGAACATGAGAGGAATTATGTCGGCAAGAACAAAACCATTGCATATTCAGGAGCCGGTAGGTTCGGAGGTTAAAGTGGAAGGTGTTTCTTACGATGCGGTACCTGCAAGAGCAGCGGTGAAAATGGTTGCTGCCGATAATATCGGTGAGTTGGTAAGGCTTCTTCACGAAGAGGCAAAAGTGATTTAATCTAAGTTCAACATTTAAAATTGAAAAAAATGGCAGTATTCGTATACGCAGAAAATATAAACGGAATTTACAAGAAAGCTGCTTTCGAGGCGGTTTCGTATGCAAAAACAGTAGCTGGTCAGCTTGGTGAAACAGTGACTGCAATTTCCGTGAACCCTACAGATTCATCAGACCTTTTGTATAAATATGGTGCAGATAAAGTCATCAATATCAAGGATGAAGGGTTGAAAAACTTCAGTGCAAAAGCTTACGCAAAAGCAGTAAGTGAAGTTGCTGACGGAAAGATCATTGTGTTTCCTCACACGACCGACGCTTCTTCTGTTGCACCCATGTTGGCGATTATGAAGAATTATTCTTTAATTACCAATGTTTTAGAAGCTCCGGAAAGCGTTACGCCTTTCCAGGTAAAGAGAAGAGCATTTTCAGGAAAAGGATTTATGCATGCTAAAGCTGATGCGTCGGGCGTTATTGTAACCGTTTCACAGAATGCTTTTGGTGTGAAAGAAAATCCTGCTTCAGGAACTGAGGAAGTAAAAAATCTGACCATCGAAAATGAAGATACCAAAGTACTTTCTCACGAACAAAGTTCAGGAAAACTTGATCTTAAAGAAGCTGAAGTAGTAGTTTCTGCCGGACGTGGAATGAAAGGACCGGAAAACTGGGGAATGATTGAAGATCTTGCAGCGACTTTAGGTGCAGCAACTGCATGTTCGAAACCTGTTTCGGATATCGGTTGGAGACCGCATTCTGAGCACGTTGGGCAAACCGGAAAAGCAATTGCTCCGAATCTTTACATCGCAGTAGGTATTTCGGGTGCAATTCAGCATTTGGCGGGAGTTAACTCTTCTAAAACCATTGTTGTAATCAACAGCGATCCCGAAGCGCCGTTCTTCAAGTCAGCAGATTACGGAATTGTTGGCGATGCGTTCCAGATTATTCCGGAACTTACTCAGAAAATCAAAGCATTGAAAGGTTAATGTAAGCCTCAATAGTTGTTACTGAAAACGCTGAAATTTTTTCAGCGTTTTTTTGTGTTCATGAAAGTATTTTCTTAAAGATTATTTTTTAACATATTCCTCATCAAAAAATAAGTAAATTTACTTTCAAAAGAGATTTCAGGTTAACAATTATCAGGATGGAAGTGTTTGTTTGGAACATGGCTATATCTTTCCAGTTGCTGTTCATTATTGTCAGTGGAGTGATCTTTTTGTACCTGCGCGACAAGAGTTTCAAGTATTACGGACTTTATAATATTTTTCTGATTATTTATGTGCTGAGCCGCTCCGATACAGTCTACTACGGATTTGAAGACCTCTTAAAACCAATTTTCGGCAGCGAGGACGCTGAGATGATTACGAGCATTCTTAACTTCCTTGTTCCAATCATTTTTTACACCTTTTATTCAATCTTTGCATTTTATTTCCTGGATTTTGATAAGAATGCCAAGAAATATTTTAAACGAACCAAATGGGTCGTTAAACTTATGGCTTATCTGTTCTTTGGATTCGCTGCATTAAGTTTTGCGATGCGGAATGCCGATTTTTTTGTTACGCTTTACCTTTATATCTACGTTCCGGTAATGCTTGTTATCTTTGTTCTTACTCTTTTGCGGGCGATACAGCGTTCCGGAGAGCACAAATTCTTTTTTCTAATTGGTGTTGTGGTATTTGTTCTCTGTGCTTTAATAGCGCTGGCCGGAAGTTTTATTCCGTCGCTCGGTATGGAAAATCCAATCACATTTTTCTTCATCGGAAATATTATTGAAACTATTTTTTTCAGCCTTGGTTTGGCCCACAAAGTAAAACTGATAAATGAAGAAAGAAACCGCATTAATGTTAGCGTAACAAAACACCGGCATCAGCAGCAAATCAGCAAACTCCAGGGACTGCTGGAAGGTGAGGAGAAAGAACGTAAAAGAATTGCAGAAGAGCTGCACGATGGCATTGCAGGAGATTTATCTGCCATAAAATATAACCTGGCCTATCTAAAACTCAAGAACAAAAACCCCGAAAATGAAGAGGTCCTCCGGGATGTAACACAGATAATCGATAAATCCTGTATCCAGATCAGGGAAATTTCGCATAACCTTTCGCCATCTTCTATTACCAATTTTGGCTTGATTACCGCCCTGCAGAATTTCTGTATGAAAATTGAAAATGTTTACGGAATTCCAATCAGATTTACTTCTACGGGGGAACGTATTGAACTTGATAAAGTCATAGAAACTCACATTTACAGAATTGTGCAGGAATTGGTAAACAATATCATCAAACATGCAGAAGCCAAAACTGCTGAAGTAATGATTACGCACCGGCATCCTCATATTACAGTATCAGTGAAAGATAACGGCAAAGGCTTTGAAATGAAGAAAAATAACAAAGGAATAGGATTTGGTAATATCGATTCGCGGATTCGTTTTATGAATGCTAAATTCAGTAAAACAGAGAGCGAAACCGGCAGTTCGTTCCTCATCGAAATCAATATTGATAATCTGCCCCAAACCTGATGAAAAATGCTGTTTTTAATCAAGTATTTCAATAAATATTTTTAAACTAATTTCAAATCTAAAAATTCAATTATATTTGTAGCTATGGATTACAAAAGATTAATCATACGCGGGATTTCTTACAGCCAAACACAGTCCGGTGCTTATGCACTCCTTTTGGAGCATGAGGAAACCAAAGTGAAACTGCCTGTAGTGATAGGAAATTTTGAGGCCCAGTCTATTTCTTTGGGATTAGAGAAAGATATTCATCCGCCGCGCCCGTTAACTCACGATTTGTTTGCCAAATTTGTGTCGATTACCAATTATGAGCTGGTTTCTGTTATTATTTACCAAATTATCGACGGGGTATTTTTTTCAAATCTGAATTTTAAAAACAAAACTAATAACGAAGAGCTGATAATGGATGCACGAACTTCGGATGCAGTCGCGATGGCTGTACGTTT
>NZ_DAMBHK010000042.1:12318-13825 GCF_032060305.1 Kaistella sp.
AAGAAGATTGAATAATATTGATAATTAAACTATGAATTTAAAATTACGACTTACCATTGTTAGCTTTCTGCAGTTTTTTGTGTGGGGAGCCTGGCTTACGACCTTAGGAACTTATGGTTTTGCATATAAACAATGGAGTGGGGCTGAGTTTGGTGCCGTTTTTTCAACTTTAGGAATAGCTTCCATTTTTATGCCTGCATTAATGGGAATTGTTGCAGACAAATGGATTAATGCTGAAAAACTTTACGGAGCTCTCCACATTTTGTATGGTGTTACACTTTTTCTTTTGGCTAAAACAGATGATCCTACAACCTTTTTTTGGATTTTATTAATAGGAATGTGTTTTTATATGCCGACGCTTTCACTCTCGAACTCGATTTCCTATAAACTTTTAAAAGACAGTCATTATGACGTGGTAAAAGTGTTTCCGCCTATTCGGGTTTGGGGTACAATCGGCTTTATTGCCGCCATGTGGACTACCAATATTTTTAGTGATGAACAATCATTTTCTGATTTGGGAATCAGCGTAGGTAATTCATTTGCCAATATTTTTGGAAACTCACTGAATGCAAACCAATTTTATCTTGCGGGAATTTTTGCCATCATATTAGGAATCTTTGCTTTCTTTTTACCTAAATGTCCGCCGCCAAAATTGATAAGTCAAAATGCAACAATTACCCAGAAGCTTGGTCTGGACGCGTTCAGTCTTTTTAAGCAGAGAAAAATGGCGCTCTTCTTTATTTTTTCAATGTTCTTGGGTGCAGCGCTTCAGCTGACGAATATGTACGGAGACACTTTCCTGAAAGATTTCGGTAGTGTGGAAGCATTTAAAGATTCTGCAGTGGTGCAGTATTCTACTATGATAATTTCGATTTCGCAGATTTCAGAAACCTTATTTATCCTTGCAATTCCATTCTTCCTTTATAAATTTGGAATTAAGAAAGTAATGCTGATCTCGATGTTTGCATGGGTTCTTCGTTTTGGATTTTTCTCAGCGGGAGCTCCGGAAGGGTTCGGTTTGTTGTTAATTATTCTGTCCAATATTATCTACGGGATGGCATTTGATTTCTTTAATATTTCAGGCTCTTTATTTGTTGAGAGTACTACCGACAGTAAGATACGTTCCTCTGCTCAAGGTCTTTTTATGATGATGACCAATGGTTTCGGAGCAATCCTTGGAAGTGCTGTGAGTGGTTGGGCTATTTCAAGCTTCTTTACTACTCAAGATGGTGGAAAAGCGTGGCACGAAATCTGGCTTGGTTTTGCTATCTACGCTTTGGTCGTTGCTATATTATTTGCAATATTGTTCAAACACAAACATAATCCGGAAGTTTTAGCCGACGTAAAACATTAAAATTTCGCCCTGAAATAAAGCAAAACACACTTTTTTTAAAGTGTGTTTTTTTTTGTAATTTGCCGTATTAAAATTTTAAAAATTACACATGCAAGAAGTATTCATCGTATCGGCAGTTCGTACGCCAATGGGCAGTTTTCTGGGCAGTTTATC
>NZ_DAMBHK010000042.1:13925-19717 GCF_032060305.1 Kaistella sp.
ATGGGTGTTTGTGCAGAAAAATGTGCAGCAGAATACGAAATAACAAGAGAAGACCAGGATAACTTCGCGGTTGAATCATACAAGCGTTCGGCAAAAGCGTGGAGCGAAGGTAAATTTAATGATGAAGTAGTTCCGGTTGAAATTCCGCAGAGAAAAGGTGAACCCATTATTTTTTCTGAAGATGAAGAGTACAAATCAGTAAACTTCGACAGAATTGGGACTTTACCAACGGTTTTCCAGAAAGAAAACGGAACAGTTACAGCGGCAAACGCTTCAACATTAAACGACGGTGCTTCGGCTTTGGTTTTAATGTCCAAACAAAAAATGGAGGAATTAGGTTTAAAACCTTTGGCGAGAATTGTTTCATACGCTGATGCCGCGCACCAACCGGAATGGTTTACCACCGCTCCGTCAAAAGCTTTACCAATTGCGCTTAAAAAAGCAGGTCTTGAAATTTCAGATATTGATTTCTTTGAATTTAATGAGGCTTTTTCGGTTGTAGGCTTGGCAAACAATAAAATTCTAGGACTGGATGCGGAGAAAGTAAATGTAAACGGAGGTGCGGTTTCGCTGGGTCATCCGCTCGGAAATTCAGGATCGAGAATTATTGTTACTCTAATCAACGTTCTTAAACAAAACAACGGAAAATATGGTGCCGCCGCAATATGCAACGGTGGCGGCGGTGCAAGTGCGGTGGTGATCGAGAATCTATAAACTGTAATCTGCACATTCGCTTTAATAATGAAGCCATTAAGAATTATTAATGAATTTTTTCATCAGATTCTTAATGGTTTTTCTATTTTTGTTCATTAATAAACTATTCCGATGCCCGATAACGATAATCTTACGAACCAAAACATTAAGAATAATCCCAAAATCATGAAAGCCTGGGCTTATTATGACTGGGCCAATTCCGTATATTCTTTGGTAATAACTTCTACCATTTTTCCGATTTATTATTCGATTCTTACCACTGCGACAGAAAAAAGCGAATATGTTGCAGAAACAGGGCAGTGGATAAAAGTTCCGGTAAGACATATGATTACGTTATTTGGTAAGCAATACCAGCCAGATGCGATTTACGGCTATTCGCTTACGATTTCGTTTCTGATTGTAGTTTTGCTTTCACCAATTCTCTCTTCTCTTGCCGATACCATCGGGAACAAAAAATCTTTTCTGCAGTTTTTCTGTTATTTAGGTGCAACTTCCTGTATGGGATTGGCCATGTTTACAGGCATGCAGAATGTATTTCTCGGACTGCTCTTCAGTGTTACGGCGAGCGTAGGTTTTTGGGGCAGTTTGGTATTTTATAACTCATTTCTCCCCGATATTGCAACACCGGACAAACAGGATGCTCTTTCTGCCAAAGGATATGTTTACGGATATTTAGGATCTGTAGTATTGGTCGTAATCTGTCTTGTTTTGATTCAGGTTTTCGCAAAAACTCCGGAGGAAGCTAAAATGTACACCCGCATTTCTTTCCTTCTTACAGGAGCCTGGTGGTTTGGGTTTGCACAGTACACCTTCAAGCATCTGCCACAGTTCGGGAATGTAAAAGACCAGTTGCCGAAAGATCTGGTGTTGCTCAATTATAAAAATATCTTTAAAAAACACGAAGAACAGGGCGGTTTCTGGGAAGTTTTAAAAGACAATATCGATTTCTATATTGATATTGCGCGACAGAGTTTTCGCGAACTCTTCAAAGTCGGAAGATCTTTGTTTGCAGACCGCAATCTGAAATTTTTCCTTTCCAGTTTTTTCTTTTACAGTGTCGGTATGCAGACGATTTTTTTAATGGCTACGCTCTTCGGCAAAAGCGAAATCAATCTCGAGCAGGATAAATTGATCCTTACTTTGTTGCTCATACAGATTGAAGCTATTTTTGGTGCGCTGTTCTTCTCTTGGTTATCAAGAAAAATCGGCAATAAAAATGTTATTTCAATCGCAATTATTTTGTGGATTGTAGCTTGTTTATCAGCTTATTATCTTAACAAAGAAAATCCAAATGTTGAATATCAGTTTTACGGAATTGCAGGAATAATCGGACTTGTAATGGGTGGTTTACAAGCAATGTCCCGATCCACCTATTCAAAATTACTTCCGGAAGATTCCATGGATAACACTACCTTTTTCAGCTTTTACGATGTTTTGGAAAAACTGGCGATCATTTTAGGAACTTTCATTTTTGCGACAATGATCGAGAAGTACCATAATATGAGGTTTGCAGCCCTTTCAATGTCGATATTTTTCTTTGCAGGATTGGTACTGATTCGCTTTTTAAAGGTTAAAATGTTAAAAGAAAAATAAGTATTTGATTGTTTAAAAATATTGCAGTATTCTGGCGCTATTTTTGAATATCACACAATATATTTCTAAAGATATTTTTTGTAAATTTGCAACTGAAAATCAACGGATTAAATTAAAGAATGACAAATCCACTTTTTTACGCTAAAATCCTTTTATTTGGTGAGTACGGTATTATCGAAGATTCTCAGGGTCTTACGGTACCTTATAGTTTCTATAAAGGAACGTTGAAGTTTTCTGATCTAAGCAGCGAATTCGAAAGAAAGTCGAATTTATCCCTTAAAAAATATTCAGATTATCTGATGAATATTGAGTTGGATGAAAAATTTAAACTCAACATCGCTGATTTTCAAAAAGACATTGCTGGTGGACTTTTCTTCGATTCGAATATTCCACAGGGATATGGCGTAGGAAGTTCCGGTGCTTTAGTTGCTGCAATTTTCGAAAAATATTCTTTCATAAAATATACACCCGAAAGCATTTCCAAAGAAGAACTTAAAGAACTTAAAAAAGTTTTTGGCATCTTGGAAAGTTATTTTCATGGTAAAAGTTCAGGCATCGATCCTTTAATTTGCTACATGAATCTTCCGATTCTTATCGAGAATAAAGAAAATGTTGACCGGGTTTCTATCCCGAAAAGTGAAGAGGGCAAAGGCGCGATTTTTTTAATCGATTCCGGAATGACTGGCGAAACGGGACCCATGGTTCAGATTTTCTTTGAAAAAATGAAAACCGAGGGCTTCCGTAAGACCATGAAAGAAGAATTCATCCGCTACAATAATGCCTGTATCGATACTTTCCTGAAAAAAGAAATGAATCCGTTTTTCAGAAATCTGAAAAATTTATCGGTTTGGGCTTACGAACATTTCAAACCAATGATTCCGGAAAGCATTTATAAAGCTTGGAAAAACGGTCTCGATACCAACGCTTATTATCTTAAACTTTGTGGCAGCGGTGGCGGTGGTTATATTTTGGGTTTCACCAAAGATTACGCAAAGGCGGAAAAAATGCTCGAAGGATTTCAGAAAGAAGTCATCTACAGATTCTAGATTTTTACACCGTAAAAAATAATTGTTTTTATCTGAAGCGGGCTTAAATGAAGAAAAAACCTATTTTTTACAGAACATCGCAACTTGTTGGCTTTCTCCTCGGAGCACGTATTTTCGTCGCAGTTTTACTTACGTTTGCATTATACGTTTCCACTTTTTTTCTTTTTAATCAGGAAGAGAGTCTGAGGGATTTTGTTTTCGATTTCAGAGTTCACGGGATTATTTTCTGCACCGTTTTAAGCATTTTGGCCGGCGGAATTATCAACCAGTTCTACGACCGTGAAAAAGATCAACTTACGAAGCCTTTCCGGACTAAGATTCAGAATTTCTTAAAGCAGAAATATTTTCTTTATGCCTATTTAATTTTAGTCGCAATCTCGCTTACGACGGCGTTTCTTATTTCGCACCGGGTTTTCTACTTTTTCCTGATTTATCAGTTTTTTATGTGGTTTTACAGCCATAAACTCAGTAAAATCCTTATACTGAATAACATCACTTTTGTGAGTTTGACACTTTATCCTTTCTTTGGGATGATGGTTTATTACCATACATTTTCGGGAAAAGTATTTCTTATGGCAGTTTTTCTGTTTGTGATGCTTTTGATGATCGATATCGTGAAAGATATTTTAACCAAAAATGCGGATAAAATTTTTGGTTATACGACGATTCCCAATACTTTTGGAACACACAATGCAGTGAATGTTGTGGTGGCTCTTTCCGTCCTGTTATTTACTGTTTCAATGATGATTATCAACAACACCGGAATTCACAGCATTTTGCCACTTTATTTTGCCGCTGGGTTATTTGTAATCATTTTGTCGGTTTATCTTCTCTTAAGTTCGGTGAAAAAATCGAATTTTATTGTACTCAATATTTTAAGGATCTGGGTTTTTGTCGGAATTATTGCCATGCTACTGGATGGTATCATTGAAAGATTTTAAAAAAAATTACTTCTCTTTAAATACATTTATTTTAGTAGTTAATGGTTGAATCTGAGCCGTTTAAAAAGAATTGTCGATATATCAGCGAATTAGTTTTATCTTTGCAAAAATTTTTCAGACAATGAGCCGAGATCGAAACAGCAACAACAAACCCCAAAAAGTAAGAATTTCTAAAATTTCCAACTCTGGAAGTTCCAGACCAGCTCCTTCACGTTCCCGTGCTCCAAAACCTGAAAATACTGAGGATAGAAAACCTGCAAAAGAACCTAAGAAACCTAGAGAACCGCGACTGATGTCACAATCTGAGGCGAAATCTTTCGAAAAAACATTTGATAAATCCGCCTCCCGCAAACCGGCAGGAAAAAGGTCCGGAAAATCATTCGATACCCGCGATAAATATGAAAAAGGAGACCGGAAATCTGGAACTAAACTTTTCAAAAATTACGAGAGACCACAGGGTGAAAACGAGAAAACCAGATCTTTTGTTCAGAAAAGAAGATTCGATAAACTCGCCAAAGAAACGCCAAAAGAAAGCATCCGTTTAAATAAATATATCGCCAATTCCGGAATATGCTCCAGAAGAGAAGCCGATGAACTGATCACCCAGGGATTGGTTCAGGTGAACGGAAAAGTAGTCACAGAAATGGGCTATCAGGTTCAAAAAACCGATAAGGTAATTTTCGACGGACAGGGAATTACACCGGAGAAACCAGTGTATGTACTTTTAAATAAGCCAAAAGGTTACATTTCAACTACAAAAGATGAAAAGGCCAGAAAAACAGTAATGGATTTGGTGGCAAATGCATCACCGTACAGGCTTTTTCCTGTGGGAAGGCTCGATCGATCTACAACAGGAGTTATTTTGCTCACCAACGATGGTCACATGACTAAAAAACTGACGCATCCTTCCTTCAACATGAAGAAAATTTATCATGTTACTTTAGACAGAAAACTTGACAGAGCCGATCTTAACGCCATTGCAGAAGGAATCCGTTTGGAAGAAGGTGTCGCTGAAGTCGACAGTATTTCATATATCGAAGGAAAACCGAAAAACGAAGTGGGAATTGAAATCCACATCGGCTGGAACAGGGTAGTGCGAAGAATTTTCCAAAGGTTAGGTTACGAAGTTGAAGCACTCGACAGGGTAATGTTCGCAGGATTAACCAAGAAAAATATTAAGCGCGGACACTGGAGAATTCTTACCGATCTCGAAGTGAACAATCTTAAAATGATGTAATATTCTAATGATTGATTACTAATTACAAAGCCTTTCTGTTGTTTGCAGAAAGGTTTTTTTTTCGTTCACGCAGAATATTTCTGTAACAAATATTTTAAATTGCTACTTACTTCACAGATTACTTAATGATGCCAACACTGGAAAAAGAATTTTTAGAGAGAATAGAAAAACACAAAGGGGTGATTTTCAAGATTTCTAAGATGTATATGGATAATTTCGACGACCAGAAAGATCTTTTCCAGGAAATTACATTCCAGGTTT
>NZ_DAMBHK010000043.1:0-19600 GCF_032060305.1 Kaistella sp.
TTTACAGAGATGAGGATGATCTGGCAAAACACCGTGCAAAAGATCCGGGAAAGATTTTAAGAAACAGATTAATCGAAGACGGCATCAGCGAAGATCTTTTGAACAAGATTGAAAAAAACGCCAGGACAGAAGCGGAATACGCATTTCAAAAGGCAATTTCAGCTGAAGATCCGAAACCGGAAACTGTTACAGACCACATTTTTGCTCCGACCCCGATTACTGAAGAATCCGGCGAAAGAGAACCGAAAGGTCAGGAAAAAATTGTTATGGTTGATGCGGCCATCCATGCCATTCAGGAAATTATGTGGAAACATCCTGAGGCATTGCTTTACGGGCAGGATGTAGGAGAAAGAATCGGTGGCGTATTTCGCGAAGCAGTAACTTTAGGCAAGAAATTCGGTAATAAAAGAGTTTTCAATACCGCGATTCAGGAAGCATATATTATCGGATCCACTGTTGGGATGAGTGCTGTTGGCCTAAAACCTATTGTCGAAGTACAGTTTGCCGACTATATTTATCCCGGAATTAACCAACTCATTACAGAGATTTCAAAATCAAATTATTTATCTAACGGAAAATTTCCGGTGAGCAATATCATCCGCGTTCCCATTGGCGCTTATGGTGGTGGCGGACCTTATCACAGCGGAAGTGTAGAAAGCATTCTCGCCAATATCAAAGGAATCAAAATCGCTTATCCGAGCAACGCTGCAGATTTCAAAGGTTTGCTGAAAGCCGCTTATTATGATCCCAATCCTGTGGTAATGCTGGAACATAAAGGGCTTTACTGGAGCAAAGTTCCGGGAACCGAAGATGCGAAAACCATTGAGCCTGCGGAAGATTACGTTTTACCATTCGGGAAAGCCAATATCCTTTTAGAAGCCGATAAAACCGAAACCGAAAAAGGCCGAACCATGGTCATTATCACCTACGGAATGGGCGTTTACTGGGCAAAAGAAGCCGCAGCAAATTTCCCAGGCATAGTAGAAATTATCGACCTGAGAACCTTAATTCCACTCGATGAAAAATTAGTATTCGAAAGAGTAAAAATCCATAGCAAATGCTTGGTTCTTACCGAAGAGCAGCTCAATAATTCTTTTGCTGAAGCTTTTGCACACCGAATTTCCAAAAACTGTTTCAGAAATCTGGATACTCCGGTAGAAACGCTAGGTTCGCTCAATTTACCTGCCGTTCCGATCAATTTGGTCCTTGAAAAAGAAATGCTGCCGAATGCAGAAAAGGTTTCTGAGAAAATAAAGGAAATGTTAAGTCATTAAATTATTAAAAGCACCGAGATTGAAACGGTGCTTTTTTCATTAAAATTAAAAACAATTGGATTCATCGTGCTGAGAAAGATCAAGTCCGAGGTGCTCTGATTCTTCTGATACCCTTAGTGGAATGATGAAATCGGTGATTTTGTAAAGCAGCATAGCTCCAAAAAATGTGAACACCGAAACCAGAACCAAAGCCAGCATGTGATGGCCAAAAACCGACCAGCCGCCATGCAGCAGACTTGCATTTTCGCCATGCGCAAAAATTGCGGTAAGAATCATTCCCATAATTCCTCCTACGCCATGACAGGCAAAGACATCCAAAGTGTCGTCTATTTTTTTGAGTTTTTTCCAGTGCATCATTGAATTAGAAACTATTGCAGAGATAAACCCGATGAACAGACTTTCAGCAATTGTTACAAATCCCGCAGCTGGGGTAATTGCTACCAAACCGACAACCGCACCAATGGAAGCGCCTAAGGCAGAGACTTTTCTTCCATTAATTCGATCAAAAAATATCCAGGTGATCATTGCGGAAGCCGAAGCAATGGTGGTGGTACCAAAAGCCATCGCAGCAGTTGCATTAGCCGCTAAAGCAGAACCAGCATTGAAACCAAACCAACCAAACCAAAGCATTCCAGTTCCTAATAAAACAAATGGAATATTCGAAGGTTGATGATGTGGATTTTTTCTTCGTCCCAAAACAATTGCGCCGGCAAGTGCTGCGAAACCTGCACTCATGTGAACTACCGTTCCTCCGGCGAAATCTTTTACTCCGAAAAATTTATTCAGCAAACCTTCCGGATGCCAAACCATGTGGCAAAGTGGCGTATATATAAACAAACTGAAGAGAACCATAAATAATAGATAGGAAATAAAACGAACCCTTTCAGCAAACGAACCAGTGATTAAAGCCGGCGTAATTACCGCAAATTTCATTTGAAACAATGCGAACAAAATAAAAGGAATTGTGGGCGCCATTAAATGATGCGGAAGTGTACCTACCCCACTGAAAAAAGGGTAACTCAAAGGATTTCCGATGATTCCGTAATGAATGCCATGGAAAGTGAAACCTAAACTTTCACCAAAGGAAAGACTGAAACCAACAGCCACCCAAAGAATGGAAATTACACCCAGTGCAATAAAACTCTGCAACATGGTGGAAATCACGTTTTTGCTACCCACCATTCCGCCATAGAAAAACGAAAGGCCGGGAGTCATCAACAAAACCAAACCTGCTGCGGCTAAAATCCAGGCAACATCGGCGCCTACGATTTGGTCTTCGCTGAGGAATTCGCCGGAGTTTGGGACAGGAATTTCAGTTTTCCATAATAATGCCGCGATTGAAATCATTGTAATTACAACAAAAGAAGCAATCCATCTTTTCTCAATTTTCATAGTTTTTTATTTTTACCCCTGCTAAATTAGTATTTATTTTTAAAATAAATACATTTTACAAACACAACCCTTATAAAAATTAGGAGTAAATTTAATTTTATCTGTTTTTATTTAAAATAAGCTATTGAAGTTATTGTTTCTATAGAATTAGTATTTTTGTAAAAATCTACCTTCAAAATGTCGGAAAATATTCAAAAAAAAATAGAAGATCTTCGCAAAGAACTTCATCAACATAACTATAATTATTACACCTTAGATGAACCTACAATTTCAGATTTCGAATTCGATCTGAAACTGAAAGAACTTCAGGAGCTGGAAGAAAAACACCCGGAATTTTACGACAGTAACTCTCCTACTTCACGTGTTGGCGGCGAAATCACCAAAAATTTTCCGACTGTTCAGCATCAGTTCCGGATGTATTCCCTTGATAATTCTTACGATTTCAATGATCTGGAAGACTGGGAAAAACGCGTTCAGAAAGCCTTAAATGAGCCTGTAGAGTTTGTCGCAGAACTGAAATACGACGGCGCTTCGATTTCAATCTTATACGAAAACGGAAAACTTAAAGAAGCCGTAACCCGTGGCGACGGTTTTCAGGGTGATGAAATTACTCCAAACGTAAAAACAATTTCAGAAATTCCGATGCAGCTTCACGGTGATTATCCGGATCGGTTTTTCATCCGGGGCGAAATTTATTTAACGAGAAAAAATTTCGATAAAATCAACAAAAGACGCGAGGAAGAAGGTCTGGATCCCTTCATGAATCCGAGAAATACAGCTTCCGGAAGTCTGAAAATTCAGGATTCTGCAGAAGTGAGAAAACGCGGACTTTCAGCGGTTCTTTATCAGTATATATCAAGTGAATTTCCGGCAAAAACACACTGGGAGCTGCTTCAGAAAGCAAAATCGTGGGGTTTCCATATTTCAGAACAGGCAAAACTTTGTAAAACACTGGATGAAGTTAAAACATTCATCACGCACTGGGATACCGCAAGGCATCAGTTAGGCTTCGATATCGACGGCATTGTGATAAAGGTAAACGATTTGTCGCAGCAGAGGACTTTAGGCTATACTGCAAAATCGCCCCGTTGGGCAATGGCACATAAATTCAAAGCCGAAAAAGTAGAGACAGAATTGCAATCCGTAACTTATCAGGTCGGAAGAACCGGCGCAATAACTCCGGTCGCCAATCTGAAACCTGTTTTATTGGCAGGAACTGTGGTGAAAAGGGCGAGTTTGCACAACGAAGACATCATCAAAAAATTGGGTCTCCACGAACATGATTTTGTATTTGTGGAAAAAGGCGGTGAGATTATTCCAAAGATTGTCGGCGTTAATTTAGAGAAAAGAGATCCTGAAAATCCGGAAATTCAATACATCAAAACTTGCCCTGAATGTGGAACTGAACTGGTGAAAATTGAAGATCAAGCGATACATTTTTGTCCGAACGAGTTGCATTGTCCGCCACAGGTTGTCGGTCGAATGATACATTATGTATCGAGAAAAGCTTTAAATATTGAAAATCTTGGTAGCGAAACCATCGAACAATTGTATCGCGAAAAACTGGTAGAAAATCCTGCAGATTTCTATGCATTAACAAAGGAGCAGCTTCTTCCGCTGGAACGCATGGCTGAAAAATCTGCCCAGAATATTATTTCCGGCATCGAAAAGTCAAAAGAAATACCTTTCGAGAAAGTCCTTTACGGCATTGGAATTAAGCACGTCGGAGAAACGGTAGCCAAAAAACTGGCAAAAAATTTTGAATCGATTGATGAACTGAAAAAAGCTACAGCCGCAGAACTGATTCAAGTAGAAGATATCGGCGGAAAAATTGCAGACAGTATTATTGCTTTCTTCCAAAATCCCGAAAATATTTTGATGATTGAAAGATTGAAATCTTACGGAGTTCAACTGCAAAAAGGCGAAAACACGAATGAGGTTTTAAGCAATGTTCTGGAAAACAAAACTTTTCTATTCACAGGAAAACTATCACTTTTCACACGCGACGATGCTGAAGCAATGGTTGAAAAACACGGCGGGAAAAACATTTCTGCGGTTTCTAAAAACCTTAATTATCTTGTTGTTGGTGAAAAAGCCGGAAGTAAACTTAAAAAAGCCCAGGACATCGGTACCATCGAAATTCTTGATGAGCAGCAATTTCTGGATTTGCTGGGAACACCATCCTAAAAACTAAAATAAAAATCAAATAAAAAACCCTTTAAAACTTACGTCTTAAAGGGTTTTAATGTAAACCGTGAAATTTACAAGGCGGAGGAACAGGGATTCGAACCCCGGGACCTGTTACAGTCAACAGTTTTCAAGACTGCCGCAATCGACCACTCTGCCATTCCTCCAGTAAAATGATTTCTCATTTTCAGTGGTGCAAATATAAAAAGCTTTTCTATACCGACCAAATATTTCTTTGAAAAATATCTTAAAAACCTAATATTCAAAGGGAAAAATTTAATTCTTAGCAATATTTAATCCTAAATAAACTGCGCCAAATCCCACAATTACACTCAAAAGAATATAACAAATCAGCATGGTATAATTTTCATTTTCCCAAAGCGAAATATTTTCCGCCGAAAAGGTAGAAAATGTGGTAAATCCGCCGCAAAAACCTGTGATCAAAAGAAACTTCAGGTAACTATCGATCTTAATGAAATAAGAACTGAAGACTCCGATCAAGAAACAACCAATAATGTTTACCACAAAAGTTCCCATCGGAAAAGAGTTGATGTTCCATAATTTCTGGGTGTAATTGGAAACAACAAAGCGCAAAACGCTTCCGAAACCACCGCCAAGAAATATATAGACCAAGTTTCTCATCCTTTTTTAAAAGTATTTTACTGTGCTAATTCTGCCAGATATTTTTCTGCATCCATGGCAGCCATACAACCACTTCCTGCTGCAGTAATCGCCTGGCGATATCTGTGATCCTGAACATCGCCCGCTGCGAAAACTCCTGGCAAATTGGTCAAGGTAGAACCTGGAACTGTTTTAATGTATCCGTTTTCATCCAAATGGATTTGGCCTGCAAAAATATCCGTGTTCGGTTTGTGTCCGATTGCGATAAAAATTCCGTGCACGTCTATTTTTGAAATTTCCTGAGTTTGATTATTGATCACCAATGCTCTTTCTACCAGAGCATTTTCGCCTTCAATACCGATTAGTTCGTGGTTGAATTTCACTTCGATGTTCGGTGTGTTTTCTACCCTGTGAATCATCGCCTTCGAGGCGCGGAAGGTATCTTTTCTTACCAACATCGTAACTTTATTCGTGAGTTTCGCAAGATATGTAGCTTCTTCAGCAGCGGTATCGCCCGCTCCTACCACGATTACATCTTTACCTTTGTAGAAAAATCCGTCGCAGGTTGCACACGCCGAAACGCCTCCTCCTGAATATTTTTTTTCATCATCAAGACCTAAATATTTTGCCGTAGCACCTGTGGAAATAATTACAGATTTTGCCAAAATCTCTTTATTGCCGGCCCAGAGTTTATGAATCCCGCCTACTTCTGTAGAAAATTCTGCTTTTGTGATGAGTTCGTAATGAACTTTTGTATCGAATCTTTCTGCCTGTTTCTGCAGATCCATCATCATTTGTGGACCTGTAACTCCGTCGGGATAGCCCGGGAAATTATCGACTTCTGTGGTTGTGGTTAATTGTCCGCCAGGTTCAAGGCCGGTGTATAATTCGGGTTTCAAATCGGCTCTTGCGGCATAAATTGCTGCGGTAAATCCGGAAGGTCCGGAACCTACGATCACGCAGTCTAAAATATTCTGTTCCATTATTTACTTAATGTTTATGATTTTGAATTTTCAAAAATCGTTATTTATTTTGGGTTGAAGTATATGTTATGATATATTTTTTCAATTGCAGAAATCTGGTGTATTATTATTTTAAATTCTTCTGTAATGATTATCTGCTTTTTGTTTTAAAAAATATCCCGCGACCCGACCTGAGTGGAGCTCTTTTTGCGTAACAAAGTGAAGCAAAAAAGCGGGAACGGAGGGCGGAAACAGTCGCCCAAAATCACACTTTCACCTTTAAGCGGTCCACATGCAGAATTTTGTATACCATTTCTCGCAGCAACTCGCTTTCTTCCATATTTACGGCGCCTAAACCTTTGTTTTTCAGGTCCATTTCGCGCAGTATGGAGATAATTCTCGTACAGTGTTTGAGGTTGTAAAAACGTGCAGCTTCAGTATAACTTTTGACAAAATAAGGGTTTACGCCCATTGCGGATGCCATCGCCTGCTGCGATTGTCCTGCCATGGTGTGGCAAATCACCAGATTCGAAAAAAAGTTATATAAATTACCGATTACCATTGGGAACGAATTGTTTTTTGGCGATTTCCCCATGAAATGTGCGATCCGCAGCGCGTTGCTTTCATCTTTTTTACCAAGAGCTTTGATGAGTTCGAAAACATTAAAATCTTTGCTGATTCCGATGTGGGTTTCGATGATTTTTTCGTCGAGAAGTTCATCGTTTTTCAGAATCATTTTGAGTTTACTGAGTTCGTTGGAAATCCTTGACAAATCGGTTCCGAGGTATTCGGAGAGTAATAAAGGAATATCTGGTTTTGTTTTCAGACCGACATTGCGAAGCTCCTGCTCGATCCATTTCGGGACTTCATAATCCTTCATTTTCGGACTTTCGAAAAGCATCTTGTTTTTGGAAAGTATCTTGGCAAAACTTTTCCGCGAATCAACTTTTTTATATTTGTGAGCGATGACCAAAAGTGTAGATTCTACAGGATTTTCTGCATAAATTTTTAAAGCATCTGCTTCTTTTTCTGTCATGCGGATTTCCTGAGCTTCTTTAAGGATAATTACCTGCCTGTCGCCCATCATCGGAAACTGTCGGCCCAGAGAAAGTACCTCGCTGAAGGTAGTATCTTTGCCATAAACCACCGTTTGGTTGAAAGCTTTTTCGTCTTCTTCCAGAACGTCGTTTTCAAAAGCTTTTACAGCCATATCCATAAAAAAAGGTTCTTCGCCATGAAAAAAATAAATCGGCTGAAACTCTTTATTTTTAATATTTTTGAGGATTAAATCTAATTCTTTCATAAATGCAACTTCCGGAACTGAATTTTGAGGATACTTTTGATTTGCAAATCAAGAGAGACAAAGATAAGTTTTTTATTTATGATTTGGTCCGGAAAAACTGGCTTCTCCTTACGCCTGAAGAATGGGTAAGGCAACATTGGGTGCATTATTTTCATGTAAAAAAACGCCGTAATCTCTCGTCGCTTATTTTAGAAAAAAAGCTGGAACTTAACGGAACCACCAAGCGAATCGATCTTTTGGTAACCGAAAAAACTGTCCCCAAAATCTTGGTCGAATGTAAAGCTCCCAAAATAAAGCTTACCCAAAAAACTTTCGAACAGACCGCAAGATACAATTCCATTATCGGGGCTGAAGAAATTATTCTGAGTAACGGTTTGCATCACGTGTATGCGAAATTTTCAGACAATCATTATGTGTTTTCGCGTTTTGAAGAGTAATTTTGCATCATGATTAAACTTAACCCGAATCTCGTAGCAATTTTTCCGCTTCTGATTTTCGTTTTTGTATTTCTTGGTTTCGGGATTTACTACGATGATTTTTACTCGCTGCCTTCGCCCATTGCTGCTCTATTAGGAATCACCTCAGCATTTGTACTTTTAAAAGGCAGCATCAACAGCAAAGTTGATACATTCCTGAAAGGCTGCGGCGACGGGAAAATCCTCACAATGTGTATAATTTACCTTCTGGCAGGAGCTTTTGCAACGGTAACAGCCGCCACCGGAAGTGTAGATTCTATCGTTAATCTCGGACTCACCTACATTTCACCCGCATATTTTCCTGTGGGAGTTTTTGTTATTGCTTCGTTTCTTTCTTTTGCGTCGGGAACTTCAGTGGGCTCCATTGTTACTTTAGGTCCGATTGTGATTGCTTTGGCTGAAAAAAGCGGCTCACCTTTAGGGTTAATTGGTGCGTGTCTTCTTTCCGGTGCCATGTTTGGCGATAATCTTTCCCTCATTTCGGACACCACGATTGCCGCTACGCAAACTTTAGGCTGCCAGATGAAAGACAAATTCCGTTTTAACTCGAAAATCGCGATTCCTGCAGCGGTTGCAGCCATTATCATTTTAACGGTAATGGGCTTCAGTCAGGAAAACACAGCTGCTGCAGCCGCCACAGCAAAAGACTTTAATCTGATGTTGGTTCTGCCCTATATTTTGGTAATTGTGCTTTCTTTATTGGGTTTAAATGTATTTGTAGTACTGTTCGCAGGGCTTATTTTTGCGGGACTTCTGGGTTTCGGTTACGAAAGTTTCGATTTTCTTGGTTTCGCAAAGAAAACTTACGAAGGCTTTACCAGCATGACCGAAATTTTCCTGCTCTCGCTTCTTACAGGCGGTTTAGCCGCGTTGGTTGAAAAAGCCGGTGGAATTTCGTTTCTTATCGCAAAAATCAGCAAAGTCATCAGTTCAAAAAAAACAGCATTACTGGGAATCGGTGGATTGGTAACAGCAGCAAATCTTTGTGTCGCCAACAACACGATTTCAATTATTATCTCCGGGAAAGTTGCAAAAGAAATCAACGATAAATATGGTTTGAAACCCCAGCAAAGCGCGTCGGTACTTGATATTTTTTCTTGTTATGTACAGGGACTGATTCCTTACGGCGCGCAGATTCTTATTCTGATTTCTCTCAGCAGTTTTAAAATGAATTATGTCGAACTCGTACAGTATTCATTTTATCTCCACATTCTCTTAATTTTCACACTGATCAGTATTCTGTTTGGTAAAAAGTAATCAACAAAAAATGCAGCAAAATTTAACGATAAAAAATATTATTTTCGATTTTGGAGGAGTGGTGATGGACTGGAATCCTCGCTATTTCTTCGAAGATTATTTCAATGATGATGAGCGGATGGAATATTTCCTGAAATACATTGCTCACGATGAATGGAATGCCGAGCAGGACCGCGGAAGAAGTTTATCAGAAGGAACCGAAATACAGGTTCAGAAATTTCCCGAATGGGAAAAGGAACTCCGTGCTTATTACGACAACTGGACCAGGATGCTGAGAGCAGATATCCCTGAAAATGTAGAAGTTTTAAGAAAATTGCAGCATTCGGATTATGAATTGTTCGGGCTCACGAACTGGTCGGCCGAAACCTTCCCTTACGCACTCGAAAATTATGATTTCTTCGACATTTTCGAAGGTAAAATTGTTGTTTCAGGTACTGAGAAACTCATTAAACCCGATCCGAAAATCTGGCAAGTACTCCTCGAAAGGTATAATCTGAAGGCTGAAGAATCTGTTTTCATCGACGATAATCCGAAAAATATTGAAGTCGCAAAATCTTTAGGATTCGCAACTGTACACATTATCGAAGAAATCAACCTGGAAAAAGAATTGAAGAGTTTGGGTTTGATATTTTAATCTTCACGGTTCACCAACTCCATCGAAAAAGCTGGCAGACAAATGGCGAGATATTCGCACGATTCTGAAAACGGATTGCTGTAACGGATTCGGGCACCTTTATTAATTTTTATACTTTCTCCGGCTTCCAGGACAACGATTTCACCGTCAATTTCAAACTGTTTTTTACCTTTGATGATGTAAGTATATTCATCAAATTCGGGCGTTTGATGCGGCTCGCTCCAGTTCGGCGGCGCCACCATGTGCGCAATGGAAACATCAGTATTTCCGGTAGAATTTCCCCAGATTTCCTCAATTAGTTTGCCATCGGTGGTTGGGACAATAAACGGATTTTTCTGAATTTTATATTTCGACATGATGAATTTTTTGAGAGTTTAATGTATTCAAAATTAAAGAAAAAAATCAGGAAATTTTTCTGATTTTAAAAAGTAAATTTGGTGTCATTTTTTATCACCGAAAGCACAATATTGCTGTGATACTGGCCGATGTTAGGGATATTTGCCACTACCGTCGTCATAAAATTATTGTATTCCTTGATGTTTTTGGCAACCACTTTAATCATATAATCGTACTGCCCGGAAAGACTCACCACTTCCAGAACCTGAGGTTCAGACTTTATTTTCCGTTCGAATTCCTGAAGTTTATTGTTCGACTGCTCTTTCAAAACTATATTACAGTACGCCATAATTTCAAATCCGGCGAGTTCAGCGTCAATCAGCACCACATTTTTTCGGATGATGCCGTGATGTTTGAGGGATTTTATTCTTTCATAAGTCGCGGTGAAAGAAAGTCCGATTTTTTCCGCCAAATCTTTCACGGAAACGGTGGAATCTTCCTGCAGGAAATTGAGAATTTTGTGGTCTGTACTGTCTAAAGTTTTCATAAATTATTTAAATTTCTGGAAGATTTCTTCAAACTGAGCAGAAATCTCATCGAGGCACAAATTCCCAATACTTCCTTTGTGGGTGTGCTTTAAATCATCGTTCCGGTAATGATAAGTACCGTTTTCGATGGAATTTCCGACCTCGCGGTAGGCTTCCCGAAAACTCGCCCCATTCATTACCAACTCATTGATTTTTTCGACGCTGAAAAGATAATCATATTTTTCGTCCTTTAAAATATCTTCTTTCACATTGATATGTTTCAGCATGAATTCAAAAATACTTAAACAATCTTTTAAATCCTGAATTCCAGGGAAAATAATTTCTTTGGTCAGTTGAAAATCTCTGTGGTAACCGGATGGAAGGTTATTCGTAAGCAGCGTCAATTCATTCGGAATACTTTGGATTCGTGCAGATTTTGCCCGGATCAATTCAAAAACATCAGGATTTTTTTTGTGAGGCATAATACTGCTTCCGGTCGTAAGTTCCGACGGAAAGCTGATGAAACCGTAATTCTGATTGCTGAACATGCAGATATCGTAGGCCAATTTTCCAAAAGTTGCTGCCAAAGTACTCATCGCCATCGCCGTGATTTTCTCTGATTTTCCGCGGGTCATTTGCGCATAAACGGAATTGATGTTCATTTTTTCAAGATTCAATTCTTTGGTCGTAAATTCTCTGTCAAGCGGAAAAGAAGAACCAAAACCAGCACCCGAACCCAAAGGATTTTTTTGAACCACCGATAAAGCCGCTGCCAAAACCTCCAAATCTTCCGATAAAGATTCTGCAAAAGCGCTGAACCAAAGCCCTAATGAAGAAGGCATTCCGATCTGAAAATGCGTATAACCGGGCATTAAGGCGGATTTATGCGTTTCTGAAAGAGAAATTAATTGGTCAAATAAATTTTTTGAAAGTTGCGCAATCGATTTAATTTCCGCTGCTAAATATAATTTTATTGCCAATAAAACTTGGTCGTTTCGTGATCTTCCGGTATGGATTTTTTTGCCGGCATCGCCTAATTTTTCCGTTAAATTAAACTCAATTTGGCTATGAATATCCTCTACTCCATCTTTAATAAATAGCTGATTTTCTTTGGCCAAAATATACATTTCATCCAATTCTTTTTGAATGGATTCATTCTCTTCCTCTGTCAGAAATCCGATTTTCGTGAGCATTTTACAGTGCGCTTTCGTCCCGACAATGTCGTATTGAGCCAATAAAACATCGAAATCTTTATCTTTACCAACGGTAAATTTTTCAATGATTTCTAAGTGTTTTAGATTCGCGGAATCTTTTGCCCACAATTTTTTATTTTCCATTTTTTAGAGAATATGAGAGAGAATTTTAATATATTTTTCGATGCCTTCGTTGAGTTCTTTTTCGTAAATAAATTCATCCGCGGTATGAGAACGCGTGGAATCTCCGGGACCAATTTTCACCGAATTGAAAGGCATTAACGCTTGATCTGAAACCGTTGGCGAGCCGTAAAGTTCGCAGTTTTCTTTCTTCGCTGCCAACACGAAAGGATGATCCAAATTAATACTTGAAGAATTCAAAGCCAAAGATCTGGGCTGAATTTCGGACTCCAATTCATTTCTGAAAATCTCCACAATTTCTGAATTTGAATAATGCTCGTTCGTCCGTACATCCACCGTAAAATGACACTGATCCGGAACCACATTATGCTGCGATCCGGCATTGACAATTGTTACCGTTGCTTTTACTTTTCCCAAAACATCAGAAACCTTATCAAAACTTAAATTCTGAATTCTCTGAATATCGCGAACCGCTTTATAAATCGAATTATCGTTATTGATATGAGCCGCATGAGAAGCCGTTCCTTTCGCCACACAATTCAAAACCACCAAGCCTCTTTCAGCAATCGCCAAATCCATTTTCGTAGGTTCGCCCACAATCGCGAAATCAATTTTTCCTAAATCTTCAAGAATCGATTTCACTCCGTTTTCGCCGGAAATTTCTTCTTCTGCCGTCGCTGCGTAAATCAAATTGTACTTGAGTTTCTGATCATAAAAATGTGTGAAAACCGCCCATAAACTCACCAAACTTGCACCCGCATCATTGCTTCCTAAACCGAAAATTTTTCCGTCTTTTTCAACAGCTTTAAACGGATCCAATGTGTACGCCGAATTGGGCTTTACCGTGTCGTGGTGAGAATTCAGCAGAATTGTTGGCAAACTATTATCGAAATAAAGATTTTTTGCCCAGATATTATTTCCTTTTCTCTGAAACGGAATATTCTTTTCGCTTAAATATTTTTCAATAATTAATGCCGTAATTTTCTCTTCTCTACTTAAAGAAGGCGTTTCGATGAGTTGCTTCAAAAAATTTTTGGCGTCTTTTTTTAAAATTTCCATTAATGTAAACTGATGTTTGTTCCCGGTTTTTCCTGATTAAAATAACTTTGTAGCGCATCACTTCTTAGAATTCTTGCTTCTTCCACACCATGATACAACGCTCTGAAAGCCGTTTGCAACTTAGGTATCATTCCATCGGCGATTTGTTTGGTTTCTTTCATTTGCGTAAAATCAGCTTTAGAAATTTCTTCAATAACTGAATTTTCATCGGCAATATCTTTTAAAACTCCATTTTTTTCAAAACAATAAATGAGATGCGTTTTATAAGTAGCCGACATTGATTTTGCAATTTCCGCGGCCATTACATCTGCATTGGTATTCAAAAGTTCGCTTTCTTCACTTATGCTGATCGAATTGACAACCGGAATGATATTTTTAGAAATAAAATCATCAAAAACCATTTCATCAACCTTCACAATATCGCCCACAAAACCATAATTAATGATAGAAGCATCTCTTTTTTTTGAAACAATACAGTTCAAATCAGCGCCGGAAAGTCCGATTGCTACACGATTTTTTGACGATAAACCCGCAACAATATTTTTATTAATCAAACCCGCGTAAACCATTGTGCAAAGTTCCAAAGTTTCCGCAGAAGTGATGCGTCGTCCTTCCACCATTTGTTGTGGAATCTGCAGTTTTTGGGCGAGTTCTGTTACTTTTTTTCCGCCACCGTGAACCAAAATTATTTTTTTTCCCGATGTTGCAATTGTTTTTAAACAAATCTTCAGCGTTTCAGGATTATTAATGGTTTCGCCACCAATTTTTATGATGAATAAATCTTCCATTTTACAACGAATTTTCGAGAATTTTCTTGATGATTAATTGCGCAGAAAGCGTTCTGTTATTGGCTTGTTGATAAATTAAAGAGTTGGCAGAATCCAAAACCGCATCGCTCATTTCCAGATTTCTACGAACCGGAAGACAGTGCATGAATTTCGTTTCCGGATTGGTTTTTAAAAATTCTTCACCCAAAAGCCAATTTCCTTTTACTTCAGGCATTGCGCCATAATCATCAAATGACGACCAGTTTTTCACATACACAAAATCCGCATCCTTTAACGCTTCTTCCTGATTGTGATATACTTTTACATCACCCGTAAATTCTTTGCTTAAATCATAAACTTCCGGATTTGCGATACAAAAATCGACTTCCGAAGCGTTCATCCATTCCGCGAAAGAGTTCCCAACTGCTTGTGGAAGCGCTTTGATATGTGGTGCCCAAGATAAAACTACTTTCGGTTTCTGAGGTTTTTGCCAGTTTTCACGAATCGTAATTAAATCCGCAAAGCTCTGCAAAGGGTGTCGTGTAGCGGATTCTAGAGAAATTACCGGAACTGTTGCGTATTTGATGAATGAATTCAAAACGAACTCGCTGTAATCTTCGTCACGATCTTTTAAACCCGGAAAACAACGCAAACCGATAACGTCGCAATATTCGCTTAAAACTTTAGCTGCATCTTTGATGTGTTCAACCGTAGAGCCGTTCATCACTGCATTTTCTGCGAATTCCCAGTTCCAAGCATCTTGTCCGGCGTTGATGACCTGAACCTGCATTCCGAGGTTCATTCCAGCTTTTTGACTGCTCATTCTCGTTCTTAAACTTGGGTTTAGAAAGACCAATCCTAGCGTTTTATTTTTCCCTAAATCACTGAAACCATAAAGATTTTTTTTAAGTTCCAATGATTCCTGAACGAGGATTTCGGGATTTGATATATCGTGTACTGAAGTGAAATTTTTCATTTTTTAAATTGAATTTAAGACTGATTGAAGAGAAGAAATTAAATAATCCATTTCAGGATAAGAAATAGTAAGTGGCGGCAAAAGCCTCATCGTTAAAGGATTTGAAGCGCTTCCGACAAAAATTTTAAACTCTTCCCTTAATATTTTGGAAACTTGTGAAGCCGGAATTTCAAAATCGATTCCGATTAAAAGACCTTTTCCGCGGATTTCCTTGACCCGTGGAATTTCATTTAATTTTTGGACTAAATATTTTCCTTTTTGAAGAGATTCTTCAACTAGATTTTCATTAGAAATAATCTCTAAAACCGCGATTGCAGCTGCACAAGCCAAATGATTTCCACCAAAAGTAGTTCCAAGCATTTTGTGTTTTGCAGGAATTTTCGACGAAACCAAAACGCCACCGATTGGAAAACCGTTTGCCATTCCTTTTGCGGTCGTAATGATGTCAGGCTTTACGTTGAAATACTGATGAGCAAAGAATTTTCCGCTTCGCGCGTAACCCGACTGAATTTCATCTGAAATAAAGAAAACCGAATTTTCAACGCACAATTCGGAGATCTTCGACATCAATTCTTGAGAAGGAATCTGAATTCCGCCAATTCCCTGAATTCCTTCAATAATAACTCCAGCTAAATCCTGAATATTTTCAAAAAAGAGCTTTTCAAATTCCTCCACATTATTCCATTCACAAAAAATAAAATTTGAAGTTTCGTTTACTGGAGCCACAATCGAAGGATCGTCAGTCGCTGCGACTGCCGCGGAAGTTCGTCCGTGAAAAGAATTTTTGAACGTAATGAATTTCTTTTTCCCTGAAATAAAAGATGCATTTTTCAGGGCATTTTCATTCGCTTCCGCGCCTGAATTACACAAAAAAAGATTGTAATCTTCATATTCTGAGATTTTTCCGAGCTTTTCGGCCAATTCTTCCTGCAATTTATTGATCACAGAATTGGAATAAAAACCAATTTTATCGAGCTGATTTTTAATTTTTCCCACATAAAAAGGATGCGAATGGCCAACAGAAATCACCGCGTGACCGCCATAAAAATCGAGATATTCGGTTCCGTTTTCGTCCCAAAGTTTACAGTTTTCTGCCTTCACAATATTTACGGGCATCAAAGGATATACATCAAATAATTTCATGATTAAAAAACAGAAGGTTTAAGATTTAATCCAGCTTTTTCATCAAAACCGAACATCAAATTCATATTTTGGATGGCTTGTCCGGAAGCGCCTTTCAACAGATTATCAATCGCCACGTGAATTGCCAGATTTTTCCCGACTTTTTCGATATAAACCACCGCTTTATTGGTGTTTACGACTTGTTTCAGATCAATCGGACTTGCGGAAACGAAAACGAATTTTGAATATTTATAAGCATATTTATAAATTTCCTCGATTTCTGCCTGAGAAAGATTGCTTTCCATCATTAATGAAACGAAAATTCCACGGGTAAAATCACCTCTCCATGGGATGAAATTAATTTCCGTTTTGGTTTCAGAAATCAGTGAAATGCTTTTCTCAATTTCTGCGATATGTTGATGCGTAAAGGTTTTATAAGGAGAAATATTATCATTTCGCCAATTGAAATTCAGCGATTGGTGCAAAGCTTTTCCAGCTCCGGTAGAACCAGTGATTCCTACGCATTGTATTTTTTCAATTTTTTCTTGCTTTAAAATCGGTAAAATTCCAAACTGAATCGCTGTCGCAAAACAGCCCGGATTGGCGATATACGAAGCTTTTGCAATTTTTTCTTTGTTAAATTCCGAAAGTCCATAGATGAATTTTTTATCATTCCATTCTTCATCCACACGAAAATCATTTCCCAAATCGATAATTTTAGTTTCGGGAGCAATTCGTTTTTCGTTTTCGATAAGCCAGTTTTTGCTTTCGCCATGCGGAAGACAAAGGAAAATCATATCGGCGGGTTGCGCCAGATTTTCAAATTTTAAAGTTGTTTCCCCGAACAAATCTTTATGAACATCAGAAACAAATTCGCCCTGAAGACTTTGACTCGTCACGAAAGAAATCTCTACATTCGGGTGATAAAGCAAGATTCGAATTAATTCGCCTGCTGTAAAACCTGTTCCGCCTACAATTCCTACTTTTATTTTTTCCATGTTAATTCTTGTTGTTTACCTGATGATAAATGCTTAGCGCATTCGAATAAATTTTGGAGAAACCTTTTACATCAGATTCCGTCCAGGTTTTGTTCATTTCTCCGTAAGAACCGAATTTTGAAGACATTAAATCGTTTTCCGATTCCACTCCGATCAGTGAAAAATGATAAGTTTTAAGTAAAATTTTCACAATTCCATTCACGGTTTTCTGTGAAGACTCGAAAAGCGTTTCAATATCCTGCATCACCGGATCGAGGACCAAACCATCGTGCAGATAATTCCCGTAGGAAAGACTCAGCTGATCTTTAATGAAAAGTTGGCTTTTGGTTAAGGTGTGTTTTTCCAGCAAATGATGGGCTTTCAGAATAATTAAAGGCGCTGCTGCTTCAAAACTCACACGACCTTTGATTCCGATAATTGTGTCGCCAACGTGGGTGTCGCGGCCGATGGCAAAAGCTTGCGCAATTTCCTGAATGAACTGAATCGCCTCAATCGGTTTAGAAAATTCTTGACCATTCACCGCTTTGATTTCGCCTTTTTCGAAAGTAATGCTCATTTCTTCCGGTTCAGTTTTTGAAATTTGCGTTGGAAAGGCCGTTTCCGGTAGTGACAGGTTTGAAGTTAAGGTTTCTTTTCCACCTACAGATGTTCCCCAAAGACCTTTATTGATCGAATATTGCGATTTTTCAAAATTGATTTCAAAACCATTTTCTTTTAAAAATTCTATTTCTTCATTTCTGGAAAGTTTCAGATCACGAATCGGCGTGATGATTTCAATTTCGGGCAAAAGAATCTGAAAAATACTGTCAAATCTCACCTGATCATTTCCCGCACCCGTACTTCCGTGAGCGATGGCTTTTGCACCAATTTTTTTAGCATAATTTGCAATCGCTGTTGCTTGAAAAACTCTTTCAGAACTTACGGAAAGCGGATAAGTATTATTTTTTAAAACATTTCCGAAAATTAAATATTTGATGCATTTTTGATAATAATTCTCCGCATCATCGATTACATGGAAAGATTTTACACCTAAATGATAAGCGCGCTCTTCCGTTTTTTTTATTTCTTCTTCAGAAAATCCACCAAGATTGACCATCACCGCATGCACTTCTAATTGTTTCACTTTCGAAAGATAAACGGCACAAAAAGAAGTATCGAGTCCGCCACTGTAAGCTAAAACTACTTTTTCCATAACATTGTTCTTATTTTTTTGAATTTTGAAAATAACTTCTGGTCATCTTCAGTTTCGGTTTTTTTAATATTTTCAGGTTCTTTCACTTCATTGGGATTATACAGCATTGCGGTACAAAGGCAATTTTTGCGCTCTTTGCTTTTTAGAATCTCAAAATTCACGCAGCTTTGGCATCCGCTCCAGAACACATCATCCTGGGTAAGTTCTGAGTAAGTAACAGGTTTGTACCCTAAACTGCTGTTGATTTTCATCACTGCAAGACCTGTTGTAAGACCAAAAAGTTTTGCGTTGGGATATTTTTTGCGTGAGTAGTGAAAAATAAACTCCTTTATTTTCCTTGCTAATCCTTCGTTCCTGAATTTTCTGGAAACAATTAATCCGGAATTGGCAACATAAGTTTTATTGCTCCACGTTTCGATATAGCAGAAACCCGCCCACTCGCCTTCCGGAGAGAATGCCATTACCGCTTTCCCTTCATTTATTTTCTCTTCGAGATAAGTTGCAGTACGTTTTGCAATACCGGTTCCGCGCTCTTTCGCAGATTCTTCGATCTCTTTCAAAATAGCCGGCACATATTTAAGGTCCTGAACCTTTGCAACTTTTACTGTAAATTTCGCATTCACTTGTACTTTTATCTAAATTAGATGGCAAAATTAGATATTTTTTGTTAAATTCAAAATATTTTTAGATATAATTTTTAAAAGATAAAGTTAAGCCTATTAAAAACATCTGTAAACACGTTAAATTTCAGATAAATAATCTGTTTCACAGAAGCACAAAAAAAATCCCTTTCAAAATTTGAAAGGGATTATATCGGTTGGGTATTTGATTTAAAACTGCATTTCCGGAATATCTCCTTCGATAATGAGTTCGGCGTCGGTTGCTTTGATGATATCTTCCACGGAAACTCCGGGAGCGCGCTCGAGAAGTTTAAAACCTTTTGGGGTAACATCCATCACGGCAAGTTCTGTAACTACTTTTTTCACACAGCCAACCCCGGTTAGCGGAAGTGTACATTTTTTAAGAATTTTGCTTTCGCCGGCTTTGTTCACGTGCATCATCGCTACAATAATATTCTCAGCTGAAGCAACCAAGTCCATTGCGCCACCCATGCCTTTGACCATTTTGCCGGGGATTTTCCAGTTGGCGATATCGCCGTTTTCTGAAACTTCCATGGCTCCAA
>NZ_DAMBHK010000044.1:0-6860 GCF_032060305.1 Kaistella sp.
ATCCAGGAAGGCAAAACCGTAATTTTAACCGGTTCTGAGAGGATGAAACAGCGTCCGATAAAATTTCTGGTCGATGCATTGCAGGATTTGGGCGCAGAAATTTCTTATCTTGAAAACGAAGGATTCCCACCATTGAAGATTACGGGAAAGAAGATTATAAAAAGTACAGTGCGGATTCCGGCTAATATTTCGAGCCAGTTTATTACTTCATTAATGCTCATCGGCGCAAAACTGGAGAACGGTCTGCAAATTAAGTTGGAAGGAACAGTTACCTCAAAACCCTACCTCGAAATGACGCTGAAAATCCTTAGAACGGTAGGAATAAACAATTATTGGGAAGGAAATGTCATTAAAATTCAGCCCAACATTCACACCGAAAAGCAATCGCAAAGTATTCCGTTCGTTGTTGAAAGCGACTGGAGCTCTGCCTCATATTATTATTCTCTCGCAGCGATTTCGCGAAAAACGATAAACTTAAAATGGTTTAAACCATATTCCCTTCAGGGCGATTCGGTAATTAAAGAAATTTACTGGAAATTTTTCGGCGTAAATACCATTTCCGAAGGCGCAGAATCCAGAATTTCTCTACTACCGGAGCATTATTTTCAGTTTCCGGAAAAAATTGTTTTAAACATGAATGATTGTCCAGACATTGCCCAAACCCTTTGTGTTACTGCAACAGCATTGAAAATCCCGTTTGAAATCACCGGCCTGGAAACTTTAAAAATAAAAGAAACCGACAGACTTCTGGCACTGAAAAACGAACTTTTCAAAATCGGCTGTATTGCAGATATTACCGATGACAGTATTGTTTCTCAAAAATTTTTCGAGCCTAATGAAAATATTTCGATCGCCACATACAACGATCACCGAATGGCCATGAGTTTTGCTCCGTTTTGCCTTATAAAAAATTTAACCATCGAGAATCCTGAAGTTGTTGAAAAATCCTACACCAGTTTTTGGCAGGATTTCGCTCAAATAACCGAAAAAACTAACTAAAACAATGACCATAATTATTACAGGAACTTCTACAGGAATTGGTTTCGCTTTGGCTGAATTTTTCGGAAAGAAAGGCCACCGGGTTTTCGGACTGAGCAGAAAAAATGTCGAATCCCAATATTTCAAGACGATTCCGACAGATATTACCGATAATCTGCAGGTTCAACATGCCATTTCAGAAATTTTAAAGTCAGAAAAAAACATTGATGTCCTGATAAACAATGCCGGAATGGGCATGGTTGGCGCGGTAGAAGATTCGACAAAAGAAGACATTTTAAAGTTATTTAACCTGAATTTGGTAGGCGCTGTACAAATGATGAGCGCAGTTTTACCCACGATGCGCGAGCAGAAATCAGGCAAAATCATCAACATCTCGAGTATCGGCAGCGAAATGGGATTGCCGTTCCGTGGGTTTTACTCCGCTTCAAAATCAGCATTAGATAAAGTGACCGAAGCGATTCGTTATGAAGTTTCTCCCTGGAACATCAATGTATGTACGCTTCATTTAGGCGACATCAAAACAAAAATCGCGGAAAACCGAGTGAAAACAAAAGTTTCTGAACCTTACCAAAAGACTTTTGAAAAAATATATTCCATCATGAATGCTCATGTAGATGACGGCACCGAACCTTTAGAAGTTGCAGAGTACATTGATAAACTTCTCACAAAAAAATCCTGGAAAGCCCATTATTATTTCGGGAAATTCGGACAAAAAATAGGCGTTCCTCTCAAATGGATTTTACCGCAGAATTTCTATGAAAACTTGATGCGGAAGTACAATCAGATGGATTAAGCGTGCCCAGTAAATATTCACCTACTAAAAAACAGCAAAATGAAATTATTTTTCAGTCTTATCGTCACAGCCTTAACCTTCTTTTCTTTAGAGGCACAACAACTCAGTCCAGGAGGGAATTCCTGGGTAGCCAATTTTAAAAAAGCCTCTGATGAAGTAAATAACCAGGAAGAAAAACTTAAATATTCCGAAATCAAAGGAACTCCTTATTACAATCCTGATTTCGAATCGGCAAAATTTGATGATACTCCTACGGTTGCACCTATCAGATACAATACTTTTTTAGATATTGTTGAAATCCTTATAGACAATAACATTTATGAGATTCCAAGAGAAGCTACCCCTAAAAAATTCACCTTTACAAAAACAAACGAGAGATTAATTGTTCTGGACACTCATGATGAATATGCAGGTTACTTTTTCGAAATTGCTGACGGGAAATACAAAATACTAAAAAAAATTAAAACTAAATTTTACGGAGCAGTTCCCTCTAAAACCCATTTTGCTGCGGGTACAGTTTCACGCTTCGAATCCCAACGGCCATTGTATTTTATCAAAGCAGAATCCAGTGAGGTAATAACTCTTAAAAACACAAAAGATCTTCTGACCTATTTTCCTGAGAAAAAAGATGAACTAAACAACTTCCTTAAAATCAATAAAATCAAGTTAACTGAAGAGTCGGATCTTGTAAAACTAGCTCAGTTTATTAATAATTAGCGTAAAGTTTCCGTTAATCCTGTCGTGCAATTTCTATGAAAATACGCTATGGAAATGTATTGGATTAATTTATTACATAAAATAAAAACATCATTATGCAAAAATCTATTCTATTTATCTTACTAATTTTCAGCGGAATTGCTGTTTACGGTCAGCATTCATATAAAATATATACCGGTCCGCTTTTATCGGTCAGTAGAGATTCCGATAAGCCACAACACAATATAGTTGGCACTCCCTATTTCAATGTCAATTTTATGTCGGCGATTATAGGAAACACCAACGAAAAAGCACCGATAAGGTACGATGCACATTTGGACCGAATTGAAATTTTATTTGACGATAAGGTGTATGAGGTCCCTAGGAATGAAGACATTCCTGTTTTTAAATTCGAAATGATTAATACACCTATAGTTTATATAAAAGAAACTAATGGCTATTACTTCAGATTAGTTGACGGAAAAAATCAGCTTTTAAAGAAAGAAAAAATAAAACTTAAGGAAATTAAAAGTTCAATTGAACCAAATTCTTTAATAAAGGAGGGATACATTAAATTCGAAAAACAAAATCCCCTCTATTTCATTAAAGCAGATGAAAAACTTTTACAGGTACCTAAGAATGCAAAAGATTTTGTAAGTATTTATCCAGACCGTAGAGAAGAGTTAGAAAGGTTTATTAAGGAAAACAATATTAAAATAAAACAGGAGGAATCACTGATCAAACTTGTTCAATTCATGAACAGATAATAAAAAAAGGACTTTTAAAAGTCCTTTTAAAACAACTCTCCAGCAATTTTCTTAATATTATCACTTTTCCCCATCGAATAAAAGTGCAGCACAGGAACGCCAAAATCTATCAGTTCTCTGCACTGTTGTATTGCCCACTCAATGCCAATTTGTTTTACCGCTGTGTTGTCTTTAGCTTTTTCTACGGCAGAAATTAGTTCTTCCGGCAGATCAATTTTAAAGACTTTAGGAAGCATCTGCAGATGGGCTTTCGTGGCGATTGGTTTAATTCCCGGAATTATGGGAACATTAATTCCCATATCACGGGCCTGCTTTACAAAATCAATAAACTTTTTATTGTCGAAAAACATTTGCGTCACCACATAATCTGCACCTGCATCAACTTTTTCTTTTAGCCATTTCAGGTCGTAGTTCATGGAAGGAGCTTCAATGTGTTTTTCTGGATAACCGGCGACACCGATGCAGAATTTATTGTTTTCATCGCAGGCTTTCTCGTCATGAAGATATTTACCTCTGCCCAAATCGTTGATTTGATGAACCAAATCCACCGCATTTCTGTGGCCACCCACGGCAGGTTCAAAATATTGCTGCCCTTTCATCGCATCACCCCGCAGCGCCATTACGTTTTCAATTCCAAGATACATACAGTCTACCAAAAGATATTCGGTTTCTTCCATGGAAAAACCTCCGCACAAAACATGAGGCACAGTATCTACATTGTATTTATGCTGTATTGCAGCGCAAATTCCTAAAGTTCCGGGACGCATTCTTGTAATTTTGCGTTCCATTAATCCGTTTCCTTTGTCGAGATAAATGTATTCTTCACGAGAAGTTGTAACGTCGATAAACGGAGGTTTAAATTCCATCAGCGGATCGATGTTTTTGTAAAGATCTTCAATACCGATGCCTTTTTGTGGCGGTACCACTTCGAGTGAAAAAAGGGTTTTACCTTTTGCGTTTTTTATATGATCTGTAATTTTCATTCTTAAATATATTTTTTAAGCAAGATTAGGACTCAACCATTTTCTGGCAAATTCTATTTCGATATTTTTTCTGGATGCAAAATCTGCTAACTGATCTTCCGCAATTTTGCCAACACCGAAATATTTGGATTTCGGATGCGCAAAATAATATCCCGAAACTGCTGCAGTTGGGAACATGGCCAAACTTTCTGTAAGTTCTACGCCAATGTTTTCTTTCACCTTTAATAAATCCCAGATGGTCAGTTTTTCCAGATGATCGGGACATGCAGGATAACCGGGCGCAGGCCGGATTCCGGAGTATTTTTCTGCGATCAAATCCTCATTCTGCAGGTTTTCGTTTTGAGCATAACCCCAAGTACGGGTACGCACTTTATGGTGCAGAAATTCTGCGAAAGCTTCTGCAAGTCTGTCGGCTAAAGCTTTTACAATAATCGCCGTATAATCGTCGCCTTGGTCGTAATATTTCTGAGCGAGTTCTTCAGTACCGAAACCTGTGGTTACACAGAACGCTCCTACGTAATCCTGGATGCCGGAAGATTTTGGAGCGATAAAATCACTGAGTGCCAGATATTCTTTTCCATCAGATTTTTTGTGCTGCTGTCTAAGGGTGCGGAATGCAAATTCCTCCTGGTCATTTTGCAGAATAATATCATCGCTTTCGTTTGAATTGGCCGGGAAAATTCCAAAAATCCCTTTTGCGGTGAATAGTTTTTCATCCAGAATCATTTTCAGGATTTTCTGTGCATCATAGAAAAGTTCAGTAGCATGTTCGCCCACAACCTCATCAGTTAAAATCTGCGGATATTTTCCGTAAAGTTCCCAGCTTCGGAAAAAAGGAGTCCAGTCTATGAAATCAAGCAATTCATTCAGATTCTGATTTTCGATGATTTGAATACCTAAAGTGTTTGGCTTTACAGGAATTTCATTTTCCCAATCGATTTTATAGTTCTGTTTTCTGGCTTCTTCAATTGGAACATATTCTTTTTCTACCTGCCGGTTCAGGAATTTCTCTCTAAAGTCTTCATAATCTGCTTTAAGATCAGCTTTAAACTGTTCTCTGTTCTGATCCAAAAGTTGTGAAACCACGCCCACCGCTCTGGAAGCATCATTCACATGAACAACCGGCTGCGAATATTTAGGAAAAATCTTTACGGCGGTATGCGCTTTGGAAGTGGTTGCACCGCCAATCATCAACGGAAAGTTCAAATTCTTGCGCTGAAGTTCATCCGCAACATGAACCATTTCGTCCAGACTTGGCGTAATAAGGCCGCTTAAACCAATGACATCCACTTTATGATCAATGGCAGCCTGGATGATTTTTTCCGCCGGAACCATAACGCCCAAATCCACGATTTCGTAATTATTGCAGCCTAAAACGACACTTACAATATTTTTTCCGATGTCATGAACATCACCTTTTACTGTAGCCATAAGGATTTTTCCGTTGGCTTTCTGGGTTTGGTCTTTTTGCGCTTCGATGAAAGGTTGCAGATATGCCACCGCTTTTTTCATCACACGCGCCGATTTCACTACTTGCGGGAGAAACATTTTTCCGCTTCCGAAAAGATCTCCAACAACGCTCATTCCGGCCATCAGGTTCACCTCAATCACATCCAGCGGTCGCTGGGTTTGCGTTCTGGCCTCTTCTACATCTTCAATAATAAACCGGTCGATTCCTTTAACTAAAGCATGCGTAATTCGCTCCTGAAGAGGATTTTTACGCCATTCCAAGTCTTCAACGGTTTCTTTTTTGGTTGATTTATGTTTTTCAGAATAATCTAAAAGACGTTCTGTAGCATCATCCCGGCGATCGAGCATTACATCTTCTACCAATTCGAGCAACTCTTTGGGAATTTCATCGTAAACTTCAAGCATCGATGGATTAACGATTCCCATGTTCATTCCGGCCTTAATCGCGTGATATAGAAACACCGAATGCATGGCTTCACGCACATTATCGTTGCCCCGGAAAGAAAACGATACGTTGGATACGCCACCGCTCACAGAAACATGGGGGAGATTTTCGCGCACCCATTTTGTTGCTTCTATAAAATCAAGCGCATTTCTACGGTGTTCCTCCATTCCGGTTGCAACTGGGAAAATATTAAGGTCGAAAATGATATCTTCCGGTGGAAAGCCTACAATTTCGGTAAGAATTTTATAGCTGCGTTTACAGATTTCGATTCTGCGATCGTAATTATCAGCCTGTCCTTCTTCATCGAAAGCCATTACAATAACCGCGGCGCCGTAACGCTTTATATTTTTTGCGTGGTCGATAAATTCCTGTTCGCCTTCTTTAAGACTGATGGAATTCACCACACATTTGCCCTGAACGACCTGTAAGCCGGCCTCCAGAATTTCCCATTTAGAGGAGTCTATCATGATTGGAATTCGTGCAATATCTGGTTCTGAAGCAATCAGGTTAAGGAATTTTACCATACAGTATTTTCCGTCAAGAAGTCCGTCATCAAAATTAACATCGAGAATCTGTGCGCCACCTTCTACCTGATGTCTCGCAATATCGAGCGCTTCACTGAACTTCTCTTCTTTAATGAGCCGGAGAAATTTTTTAGATCCGGCCACGTTGGTTCTTTCGCCAACATTAATGAAGTTGGATTCTGG
>NZ_DAMBHK010000044.1:6960-17042 GCF_032060305.1 Kaistella sp.
ATTTTCGGTGAACTTCCTCAATCGCCTGTGGCTGGGTTAAAGACAGCAAATCGTTGTTTCCCTTTAATGGATATTCCCAATTCTTGAATCGTTCGCCTCGGTAATCTTCTTCGGTGAATTTGTAGCGCTGAAGCATCGTTCCCATCGCCCCGTCGAGGACAAGTATCCTTTCGCTTAACGCTTTGTATAATTTATCTGAATTTTTCATTTCTCTGAATTTTTATTTAAAAACTTTCCCCGCAGCCCGACTTGAGCGGAAATCCTTTTGTGAGTAGGAACGACGAACAAAAGATTGGCTATGCCGAACCACTTCGTTATGTATGGGAGCGGAAGGCGGATTAAGCTGCCCAAAAAACATTAATCCAATGCCTGTTTCAAATCATTGATAATGTCATCGACATGCTCCAAACCAACCGAACACCTCACCAAACCGGCGGTAATTCCCACTTCGTTTCTTTCTTCCTCCGAAAGTTTAGAATGCGTTGTGGAAGCGGGATGCGTAACAATTGTTCTGGTGTCACCAAGATTTGCAGACAAGGAACACATCTTAATGCGGTTAAGAAAATTTCTGCCGCCTTCGATGCCGCCTTTTACTTCAAAAGCGACGATGTTACCGCCCATTTTCATCTGTTTTATGGCAGTTTCGTAGTTGGGATGGGATTTCAGGAAGGGATATTTTACGAATTCAACTTTTGGGTGATTTTCAAGAAACTCAGCAACTTTCAAAGCATTTTCGCAATGTTTTTCAACCCGTACCGCAAGCGTTTCAAGGCTTTTACTTAAAACCCACGCGTTGAAAGGAGACATGGCAGGCCCGGTATTTCTGGCGAAAAGATAAATTTCTCTGATGAGATCTGCTTTCCCGACTGTAACGCCTCCTAAAACCCTGCCCTGCCCGTCAATCAGTTTTGTCGCCGAATGAACTACCAGATGGGCACCAAATTTTATCGGCTGCTGCAGATAAGGAGTGGCAAAACAGTTATCTACTACAAAAATAAGATTGTGTTTTTCGGCAATTTTTCCGAAAAATTCAAGATCTAGAACTTCGATCGCCGGATTTGTAGGTGTTTCGAGGTATAAAATCTTTGTGTTTGGCTGAATAAGCTGTTCAACATTTGCTGCATCTTCGGCTTTGAAGTAGGTTGTATTGATGTTCCATTTCGGAAAATATTTTGTAAATAAAGTATGTGTAGAACCAAAAACCGATTGGCAGCTAACGATATGGTCGCCCGAATTCAGCAGTGCAGCAAAAGTGGAATAAATTGCTGCCATGCCTGTACCAAATGCATATCCCGCTTCAGCACCTTCGAGATTCACCATTTTTTCGGTAAACTCGTTGACATTGGGATTAGAAAAACGGCTGTATAAATTTTTGGATTTTTCTTCGGCAAAACTTGCGCGCATATCTTCAGCATCCTCAAATACGAAACTTGAAGTGAGATACAAAGGTGTAGAATGTTCGTCAAAGTGAGAACGCTGCGACTGAATGCGTATGGCGTTGGTTTCAAAATTATCTGACATATAATTGTAGTTGAATTAAATATTATTTACTTTCCGAAAGTCTTAAAATATCACCGAAAACGCCACGTGCAGTGACTTTCGCGCCTGCTCCTGCGCCCATGATGACGATTGGATTTTCGCCGTAACTTTCGGTATAGATTTCAAATATTGAATCTGAACCTTTGAGCTGACCCAAAGCAGATTCTGCAGGAACTGAAATCAGTTTTACGTCCAGCTCACCTTTTTCCTGTTGTAAATCACCGTGCAAATCGCCGGTAAATCTCAGCACATGGCTTTTCTGTTGTGATTTTTTCACCTCATCAAAAACTTCATCAAGTTCACTTAAACGCGATATAAAATCATCTGTAGTGAGATTTCTTAAATTTTCCGGAACCAGATTTTCAATTTTAATATCACCGAATTCGTTAATCAAATCCAGTTCGCGCGCAAGAATAAGCAGCTTTCTGGCAACATCACTTCCGGATAAATCTTCGCGTGGATCCGGCTCAGTAAATCGCTTTTCCATCGCTTCTTTCAGAATTGTTGAAAACTTCTCGTCGCGCACGGAAAAATTGTTGAAAATATAGCTCAGCGATCCTGAAAAAACGCCTTTGATGCGGGTAATGTTCTCTCCGGACAAATGCAGCAGTTTAATCGTATCAATGAGCGGCAATCCTGCGCCTACATTGGTTTCGTAAAGGTATTTTTTGTTTTTCTTGTTAAGAATATGACGGAAATTCCGGTACTCGGAAATGGGTAGTGTATTGAAGATTTTGTTGGATGACACCAAATCGAATCCGTTTTCTGCAAGAACTGGATAATTTTTTACGAATTCTTTACTTGCGGTATTATCCACCACAATAAGATTTTCCAGCTGATTCTGCTGAGAAAAAGCAATAAGTTCTTCTACTTTTGACGGCCGTTCTGCCACCAGAATTTCTTCGTTCCAGTTTTCGCTGAATCCTGAACGGTTAAGCGCAATTTTTTTGGAATTGGCAACGGCAACAATCTTCAAATCGATTTTTTTTCTGTTCCGGATTTCTTCGGAACTTTCTAGAACCTGGTCTATCAAAGTACTTCCAACATTTCCGTGTCCAATGATTGCGAGGTGAACAGTTTTTGGTCTCGCAAAGATTTCAGCTTCAATGATATTCTTCGCTTTTTCGTCCTGAGAAGAAGTCACTACAATATTTACTCTGTTTTCTGCGGCCACCTGACTAAGAATCAACGGAAAGATATTGTTACGACCAAGTTCAGACATTATTTTATTGAAATCTTTAGAAACAAAACCAATGACCGAGACATTATTTATGCTGTAAATAAGGCTCACTTTTACGGATTTTCTTTCCTGCTCAAACTCATTAATCAAACAGTTTACTGCTTTTTCTGCATCTGCCTCGCTCACCAGCACTGAAATCCCATTTTCGATCGCCTGTTGCGAAATAACGCCTACACTTATTCTGGCATAGGTAAGGGCTTTAAAGATTCTTCCGTCAATTCCGATTTCTCCCAGAAAATTTTTGCCTTCAAACTTAATGATGGCTCTATTTTTAATGAGTTTTACCTCTGTTTTATTTTTCATTAAATACTTTTTTTAAAATGTTTGTAAGTTGTTCATATTCCATAAGGAACGCGTCATGACCGTGAATGGAATTTATTTCGTGATAAAAGACATTTGGCTTATTTGAAATTAAAAACTGATAAGTTTCCTTCATTTCTCGTGCGGGGAAAAACAAGTCTGAATCTACCGCCACAAGATGGATATCTGCAGAAATAAGATGCAGCTGGTCTCGATCAGCCCGGATACTCATTAATAACTGATTCATCAGTTTATATGCCTGTAAACTAAATCTCTCGGCCAGTTTTTTTCCATGGAAATTAAGCCAGTCTTCGGATTTTCGGAGTTCCTTATCAATGAGACATTCATTTTTGAAACGGGAATTGAGTGATTCTGGCGTACGGTAACAGAGCATCGCGTGAGCACGTGCTTTTTGCAACGGTTCTTCTTGCTGCTCCAAAAGAAATTTCTGCACCAAACATTGCGAATAAAGCCAGTCTGAAGTTTGACAATCGCAGGCAACAGGAATGAAGTTTTCGGTAAGTCCGGGGTTTACTGCCAGCATTTCCCAACCGATGCCGCCCCCCAGTGAACCTCCGATGATGGTGTGAAGTTTTTCAATTTTTAAATAGTTTAAACCTTCAAGAAAAATTTCGGCGACATCTGATGTGATAAAATCCTGATAATTTTCTATAAGATTTCCGTCATAACCATTTCCGGGAATATTAAAACACAGAACGGTAAATCGGTCGGTATCTATAATTTTTTCTTTACCAATAAGATACTTCCACCATCCTTTTTCACCTGAAAAGTTAGAATTTCCTGTTAGCGCATGATTCACGAGAATTACCGGCGCAGAAAATAATTCAGGCCCGAAAATTTGATACGACAAATTAATATCAAGAATTTTTCCTGAATGTAATTTAAACTGATAAAGAGTGATAAAGTTTAGCTGGTTTTCCAATTTTTAAAAAAATAAAAATTGAAAATGCTACCGAAGAATGGTAAAAAAGTTTGTGTTATCTGCATCGCCTAAGCGAATAGAATGTAGCACCTTCTCCGTTTCCGAAGGGTTGCCAAGGTTTCTCTGAGTCTAGTCTCTCCACCTTTCTTGATAACATTTTCAATATGTAAATGAACAAAATCTGTTGCAAAAGTAGTTATTTTTTCTAAAATATCCCTAAAAACCGAAAAGATTTTTATTTCATAATTTCGCACCTGAAATTTGAATTATGACAGCTGAAAGACAAAGAATGCTCGACGACCAATGGAAAAAATGGGGGCCTTATGTGAGCAACAGACAATGGGGAACGGTTCGTGAAGATTACAGCCACAACGGAAATGCGTGGGGACACACCACTTATAATGATGCCATCAGCAGGGCTTATCGCTGGAATGAGGATGGTATTGCTGGGATTTGTGATGACAAGCAATTGCTTTGCTTCTCATTTTCTTTCTGGAACCGAAAAGATAAAATGATCAAAGAAAGATTTTTCGGATTAAGTAACTACGAAGGAAACCACGGCGAAGACATAAAAGAAATATTTTACTATCTCGACAATACACCTACACATTCTTACATGAAGATGGTGTACAAATACCCGATCCAGCGCTTTCCTTACGAAGAACTGATTGCAGAGAACGCCAGACGCTCCAAAACAGAACCCGAATATAAACTGGTTGATACCGGAATTTTCGACGATAATAATTATTTTGATCTCTTTATCGAATATGCAAAAATCGCTCATGATGATTTTGCCATACGTGTAACAGCCGTAAACAGAAGCAGGAATAAAGCACCGCTCGTCATTCTTCCAACGTTGTGGTACAGGAATAACTGGAGTTGGGGATACGGAACTTATGAACCATCACTAAAATCTTCGTCAAAAGGAACTATCGACATTTGCCACGATTCAATCCCTCAGAAAAAGTTTTATTCAAGAAATTCAGATACTGAATCATTGTTCTGTAATAATGAAACGAATCCGGCAAAAATAAATGCTCATCCTTCCGATCATAAATTTTTTAAAGACGGAATTAATGATTTTATAGTTCATCAGACAGAAAACACCTTAAATCCAGATCAAACAGGTACAAAAGCAAGCTTCTATATCACTACAGAACTTGAGGCCGGCGAAAGTAAGACTTTCGATTTCAGGCTGAGCCCACATGATATGGAGAACGCCTTCTTTGATTTCGACGAAATTTTTAGTCTTAGAAAAGAGGAAGCCGAAGAATTTTATGCTGAACTTCAGTGTGACATTTCTGATGAAGACGAAAAAAACATTCAGCGGCAGGCTTTTGCCGGACTTTTATGGAATAAACAGTTCTATTATTACAACGTTTCGAAATGGCTGAAAGGTGATCCAAAATATGAAGCTCCAAGAAATTTCGATCATTATGTACGCAATAAAGAATGGAAGCACATGCAGAACAAAGACATCATTTCCATGCCTGATAAGTGGGAATATCCCTGGTTTGCAACTTGGGATTTGGCTTTTCACTGCGTTCCGTTTGCGTTACTCGACCCGGAGTTTGCCAAATACCAGCTGACACTTCTCACGAAAGAATGGTATATCCACCCGAACGGGCAACTTCCGGCGTATGAATGGGATTTCAGCGACGTCAACCCTCCGGTTCATGCCTGGTCTACATTCAGGGTTTATAAGATTGATGAAAAAATGAATGGCAAACCCGATATTCCGTTTCTTGAGAGTGTTTTCCAGAAACTCCTGCTTAATTTTACGTGGTGGGTAAACAGGAAAGACAAAAAGGGAAACAATGTATTTGGTGGAGGCTTCCTCGGGCTTGATAACATTGGCGCATTCGACCGAAATATGCAATTTAAAAACGGAGATCATCTGGAGCAGGCCGACGGCACCAGCTGGATGGCGATGTTTGCGCTCAATATGATGCGGATTTCCATGGAATTGGCACTTTATAACCCGGTATATGAGGATATGGCCATCAAATTCTTTGAACACTATCTATACATTGCGGAAGCGATGGAGAATATCGGTGGAGCCAAAGGCGGTCTCTGGAACGAAGAAGATGGCTTTTTCTACGATGTTTTACAGTTAAATGACGGTGATTCCATCTCCCTGAAATTAAGAAGTATTGTGGGGCTAATTCCGATGTTTGCTGTTGAGATTATCGAACATGACACTTTGGAAAAACTTCCGAATTTCACAAAAAGAATGGACTGGATTCTTAAAAACAAACCGGAACTTGCCAATCTAGTTTCTCACTGGGAAGTGGAAGGCAAAGGCGGCAAGCATCTGATGAGCATCCTCAGAAAAACCAGACTCACAAGAGTGCTGGCGAGAATGGTTGATGAAAAAGAATTTTTATCCGATTACGGAATCAGATCGATGTCGAAAATTTATAAAGAAGAACCGTTCAAATTTACTGTTGATGGGCAGAATTTTACCGTAAAATATACACCTGCAGAAAGCGACAGCCGCATGTTTGGCGGCAACAGCAACTGGCGTGGTCCCATTTGGTTCCCTATCAACTTTTTGATTGTTGAGAGTCTGCAGAGATTTCATTATTACTATGGTGAAAGTTTACAGATTGAATTTCCTGCGAACAGCGGAGAAATGAGGAATCTGGAGTTTGTGTCTGATAATCTCAGCCAGCGTTTAGGCTCTATTTTCCGTAAAAATGAAAGCGGAGAACGTGCTTTTAATGGCGGAAATTATTTACTGAACCATGATGAACATTTCAAAAATTACATTATGTTTAATGAATATTTTAACGGAGATACCGGAATGGGAATCGGCGCATCACACCAAACAGGTTGGACTGCGACGGTAGCGAAACTCATTAAACCCAGAATTTCGTAAAAAAGCCAGACTTAAAATAAAACTCCGTGTGTATCATTTTACATACGGAGTTTTTTATGCTTTCTCGTTATTGACGAAAACTTCATAAGAAACGGTGACATTCGGCTCAAATGTTTTCGAAACCGAACAGTACTTTTTAAAGGACAGTTCTGCAGCCTTCAGCGCTTTTTTCGGATCAATAACTCCTTGAAGGAAAAATTTTACAAGTATGCTTCTAAAAGGTTTTGCTTCATCAACCTGAATTCTCTCTCCCTCTACTTCCGCAGAAAAGCCTTCAATCACCTGACGCTGTTTTTTAAGGATCGATACGATATCAATACCACTGCATCCTGCAACAGCCATTAGAACCGTTTCCATTGGAGAAACTCCTTTTGCATCAGGTTGAGAGGTATTGTCGAGTATAATCTTATTTCCTGCCGCGTTGGTGCATTCAAATAAGTAATCATCGTTAATTCTGTTGAGTGTAATTTTCATTTATAAAATTTTTTGAGATTAAAGATTTTTTGAGGCGTAATGGACTTAAAAAAATAGAATCATTTTATTTTTACTAAATTTAGATATCCAAAATTACAAAAAATGAATTACGAAAATCATAAATCCGGAAACGGCGGTGTTATTACTTTAAAAAATGACTCCGAAGAAGTCGGAAGACTCACCTACACGATCTTCCCTGAAGAAAACAAACTAATTATTTCATTCGTATTGGTTCATCCTCAATTTGAAGGACGCGGAATGGGGAAATTTCTTGTTGAACATGCAATAGCGTTCGCCAGGGAAAATAGCTGGAAAATTTACCCGCACTGTTCTTACGCACGAAGCGTAATGAACCGAATGAATGATGTAGGAGACATTTTATTACAACGCTAAAAAACAAAAACTCAAAGAAAATCTTTGAGTTTTTTTATTTTAATTAGATACTTTCCAGAAGTTCATCTGTTATTTCCATATTGTGGAATACATTCTGTACGTCATCATCTTCTTCAAACCGGTCGAGCATCTTCATATTGGCTTTAAACTGCTCCTGATTTACTTCTTTGGTGTTATTCGCAATTCTTTGCAATTCTGCACTTTTTACTTCAATCCCAAGACCATCCAGTTTATGTGAAAGCGTACCAAAATCCTCGAACGCTGTAGTAATCATTACTTCTTCATCGTCGCTTTCTACATCTTCAGCTCCTCCATCAATCATTTCCATTTCGAAATCATCCCAATCCATTTTAATTGAAGATTTATCAATGGAAAAAATTCCCTTACGGTCAAAGATAAAAGCTAATTCTCCGTTCTTTCCCAAGTTACCATCAAACTTGTTGAAAATTGCTCTTACATTAGCTACAGTTCTTGTAGGATTGTTTGTGGTACATTCAACAAAAAACGCAACTCCGCCCTGCCCGTATCCTTCGTACGTTACTTCCTCGTAATTTTCTGCATCTGCACCACTGGCTTTTTTTATAGCACGTTCCACGTTATCCTTCGGCATGTTTGCACCTTTTGCGTTCTGAATGCACCTGCGAAGTGCAGGATTCGTATCCGCGTCCGGTCCTCCGGCTTTCACCGCGAGCGCGATATCTTTACCTATTTTTGAAAATGTTTTGGCCATCTTATCCCATCTGGCCATTTTCGATGCTTTTCTATATTCGAATGCGCGTCCCATGTTTCAATAATTTTATGTGTGCAAAAATAATGAATTTCTATCAAAAAAAACGCCCTTCTTTCGAAGAGCGTTTATAAATATTATTTAAAAAGATTATTTTTTCTTTTTAACTACTTTCTTTTTTACCACTGGTAAATCAGATTTTTGCATCGCTTCCCAAGCATCAGCATCAGCTGCAATAACTACAACTTTACGGTCTGCCATTCTTTCTTCGTTAGAAGCGTTTTCAGCAACCTGAGCTTTTTGCTCACCTACACCGATAGATTTAAGTTGGTTATCATTAACACCTCTCGCTTCTAATGCACCTACTACAGCTGCAGCTCTTTTTCTAGATAGTGTTAAGTTGTAAGCTTCTGAACCTTTTTTATCAGTTTGTCCTTCTACGATAAATTTACCACCGTTTGAAGATTTAACGATTTCAGCAGCTTGATCAAGCTTAGAGTTAGATTCAGGTCTGATAGTAGCTTTGTCAAAATCAAATAAAATACCTTGTAATGCACCTGTAGCTTCTTCAGCGTAAGCAGAGGCTGGCTTAGGACATCCGTTGTATTGAGCAAGACCTGGAACTGTAGGACAAGCATCATCTTTGTCTAATACACCATCACCATCAGTATCTGGCCAAGGACATCCGTTGTTTTCAGCTGGACCTGCAACTTCTGGACAAGCATCATCTTTATCAACAACACCATCTCCGTCAGTATCTGGCCAAGGACAACCATTGTTTTCAACTGGACCAGCTACATCTGGACATTGGTCATCTTTATCTGGAACTCCATCTCCATCAGTATCAGGACAACCCTGGAATTCAGCTAAACCTGGAGTATCTGGACATAAATCATCTTTATCTAAGATACCATCTTTATCTCTGTCTGTGTTTCCGAATCTGAACAATAAAGATGCAGAAGCTTGCCAGAAGTTAGCGATATCTGATTTATCAACAGGAGTTGATACATAATCACCTTGGATACCAAGACCGAAATTTTTCGTTAACCAGAAGTTAGATCCTAAACCTGTAGCAACAGTAAAATGATCTTTTCTTCTTTGAGTAAATGGCTCATTATTAGAGAACCCAGCATAAGTAGTTCCATTACTATCTGTTAATGGGAAAGATACTCCTGAGTAATCGTGTCTCAAATAGTTAGCCCCCACTCTTAAATAAGGATCAAACCAAGACTCTTCATTCCAAAGTCCGTTAAATTTAAATTGAAGACCTAAACCTGTCATTAGGAAAAATTCTTTCCCCATTCCAATTCTTTTGTTGTCAACATTCCCTACGGAAGTTTGCCAATCAAGAACCAAATACTTGTTTAAGTTTCTTGCAACTGTTAATTTAGATAATGGTGGAGTAATTGTGAAATTGTTTATGTTATACAACTCTCCTCCGTCACCACCACCAAAAGCGGTTGAAAACACATTTCCAACGTCTCCTCCAGCTGCTGCATGATTTACTCCGTGAGCACCAACTCCGATTAACCACGGGTTGCTGGTCGTTTGAGCGAAAACAGTAGAGGCAACAGTAAGTGCCAAT
>NZ_DAMBHK010000044.1:17142-19509 GCF_032060305.1 Kaistella sp.
CCACGGGTTGCTGGTCGTTTGAGCGAAAACAGTAGAGGCAACAGTAAGTGCCAATGCTGAAATTCCTAATTTTAGATTTTTCATAGAATTAAATGATTAAATAATTGATAATGCAAAATAAATATAATTTTTCGTTATAAACAAAGAATTTAAGAGAATTTTTAACTTTTCTTTAATAGTCGGTCGAGATTTCTTTTGTTTTCTCTGTCTTTTATACTTTCCCGTTTATCAAAGAGTTTTTTACCTCTTCCTAGTGCAATAAGAATTTTGGCTTTCCCGTTTTCATTGATGTACAATTTTAGCGGGATTATGGTATTACCAACATCTTTTAGTTTTTTTTCAAACTTTTGCAATTCTCTTTTATGCAGAAGCAATTTCCGTTCCCTTTTTGTTTTATGGTTATAAAATGTTCCCAATTTATACTCATCAATCATCATATTAATGATGTACAGTTCACCATCAATAAACTGGCAAAACGCTTCCGTAATACTTGCTTTAGAAGACCTCAAAGATTTTATCTCTGTCCCTGTAAGTACCATGCCTGCTTCGGTTTCTTCCAAAATTTCATATTCGAACCTGGCTCTTTTATTGAAAATATTAACTGTTTTTTCAATCTTCATTTCTCTGGAAAATATACTGAATTAATAATCTGTTAATTTTAAGAATTTTTAACGAAATTTTACATAACAACAAGAGCAAACAAAATGAACAATTGTTGGAAAACAGAAATGGAGCATAAAACCCAATTTCTTTTCGTAATTTTGCACCAAATTTACAAAACTATATGTTAACAGTATCTAATTTATCTTTACAATTCGGGAAAAGAGTGCTTTTCGATGACGTAAACATCATGTTTACCAAAGGAAACTGCTACGGAATTATCGGTGCTAATGGTGCCGGAAAGTCCACTTTTCTTAAAATACTAACCGGACAACAAGACCCTACAACAGGAAGCGTATCTTTGGAGCCAGGCAAAAGAATGTCGGTTTTAGAGCAGGATCACTTTGCATACGATAATTTCACGGTTTTAGAAACCGTATTACGAGGAAATAAAAAGCTTTTCGAGATAAAGGAAGAAATGGATGCTTTATATGCTAAAGAAGATTTTTCTGATGCGGATGGGATTAAAGCCGGCGAATTGGGTGTACTTTATGACGAAATGGGAGGCTGGAATTCAGAATCTGATGCGATGACGATGTTATCGAATGTAGGAATTAAAGATGACATGCATTACCAGATGATGAGTGAGCTCGAAAATCAGAATAAAGTAAAAGTACTTTTGGCTCAGGCGCTATTCGGAAACCCTGATGTTTTAATTTTGGATGAACCTACCAACGACCTTGATATCGATACGATTTCATGGCTCGAAGATTTCCTTTCAACTTACGAAAATACCGTGATTGTGGTATCGCACGATCGTCACTTTTTAGATGCAGTTTGTACCAACATTGCGGATTTAGATTATTCTAAACTAAATCTTTACACAGGAAATTACTCTTTCTGGTACCAAGCGTCTCAGCTAGCCACAAGACAGCGTCAACAAGCTAACAAAAAGGCAGAGGAAAAGAAAAAAGAACTTCAGGACTTTATTGCAAGATTCTCTTCTAACGTTGCAAAAGCCAAACAGGCTACTGCAAGAAAAAAAATGATCGATAAACTTAATATTGATGACATTAAGCCGTCGTCAAGAAGATATCCGGCGATTATATTCGATACCGAACGAGAAGCCGGCGACCAGATTTTAGAAGTGAAGGACCTTGAAAAAACCAAAGACGGTGAGCTTTTATTCTCAAATATTGATCTCAACCTTAAAAAAGGAGATAAAATAGCCGTACTTTCCAAAAACAGTTTAGCAATTACTGAATTTTTCGAGATATTAGGTGGCAACAGCAGTCCAGACAAAGGAACTTTTAACTGGGGAATTACAACCACACAGTCTTATATGCCGCTCGATAATACCGCCTTCTTCCAGGAAGACATCAACTTAGTAGATTGGCTGAGACAGTTTACTAAAAATGATGAAGAGCGACACGAAGAATTTATGAGAGGCTTCTTAGGAAAAATGCTTTTCTCCGGAGACGAAGCTTTAAAATCCTGTAAAGTACTTTCCGGAGGTGAAAAAATGCGTTGTATGTTTTCGCGGATGATGCTACAGAAAGCAAATGTACTTTTGCTTGATGAGCCTACAAACCACCTGGATTTGGAGAGTATTACCACGTTAAACAACTCTTTAACCAATTTCAAGGGAACAATATTGCTTGCTTCACATGACCACGAAATGCTCGAAACTGTCTGTAACAGAATCATTGAGTTAACTCCAAAAGGAATTATCGACAGAGAAATGTCTTACGACGAATATTTAGCCGA
>NZ_DAMBHK010000045.1:0-2085 GCF_032060305.1 Kaistella sp.
CTAATCCTGTTTTTAAAAATAAATTAAATAGTGGGTTTTGTTAAGGAACGACTAAATAACTTCCTAACGGTACAGAAATTACCAGAATCTTTATCGCTTACGAATATCCGACAGGAAAATAGTGGAAGAGGATTTCAACGCAGCTCTTTATTTCAATAAACTTAATATAATTAATTGTTTTAGTTGCAATGCAAATAAGGAGCGAAAACGATAGGTTTGTAATGTGAGTTACGTAATAGTTTAGTATAAAATTAAGGGTTTACGTATTTAATTTAATCTGCTATTTAGAATTTACTTAAAATACCCCAGTGGATTTTAGTATCGCCAAATTTTACAGGGTTCCCAAATTCGTTTCCGTTGGAGATCTGAAAGCTCATTAAACCTATTGGCAAAAAAAAGTTGAACCCAAGCCCGAAACTGTACAGTTTAGGTTTAAGGGAAAGGCTCTTGTTATTCAGCTCCCCATATTGTCCAAAGACATCAAAGAACGCCTGATTTCCTGCCAGAAAGCGATACTCTGCAGTCCCGAAATAGTAAAAATCTGCAAAAAGAGCATTCTCATTAAAACCCCGAAAGGAATTCCAGCCACCAAAACGAAGCAATTCGTTTGCAACCAACTCATTTTTTGAGTTTATCAGTGCGGTTTCTGCTCTAAGATTTAAATAGTGATTGCCGGAAATATAGAAATTCCGTTCCCCGTAAAAGAAAAAATTATTTTGAGATATTTGGGTGTTATCCTTCGAATATAATGTCGAAATATAATCTGCGGACGCACGAATCTTTGTTTTATGCATAAAAAGTTCAATTTCAGACGGTTCGGTAAAATCATACCAAACTCCGATACCTTTTTTCCCAAAATCTTTACCTTGAATATATAAGGAATCCATTACAGAAGAAGTTTCGAAAGTTCCTCTGAGTCCCAATTTCTGACGGTTGCTGAGATGAAGATAAAGACTGGGTAGAAATTTAACATTAGCAAACGTTGAATCCTGGCGATAAATGTTAACATTAAGATCCAGTCCCAGGTTCGATTTAAAAAGATAAGGAATATCGGTTTTCAGATCGAAAATCTGACCTTTGTCGGGATTTCTCTGCCAAAAGATATTTACTGTTTCGAAACTGTTGAACATGTTCCGGAAGTTCATATTTAAACTTCCATTGAAAGTAAATTTCTCTGTCTTATCATTACCAAAGCCAATTATTCCGTCGAAAGAATTAGACTTTCTTTTTTGCAGGAAAAGAAATACCTGGGTAGAATCTTTTGTAAAAAGTGTTTGAGCAGGTTTTTCAAGCGAAATGAAAGGGTGATTTTGTAAAGACTGATAAATCCGGATCAGGTTTTCATCAGCATAAATTTTTCCCTGAAAATCTTTTTCTAAATTCTTTACAAACCGTTTCGGAACTTTATCGTAACCTTTAATAACAAAACTGTTTATTCTTCGCTGCTCACCGTTTACTACCGAAATTTCAATGTGAGGAATATTCTGCTGCATTCCCAGAAATTTAGATTTTACTCTGTTGAATGTAAAACCTCTGGCTCGGTAACTCGCGTTAATCTCTTTTTTAAGAGAATCCAGATTTTTGGTAAAGAACTCTTGTTTAAGATTTAAGTTTTTAGCAATCTCTTCAGTTAGTTTTACGTTTGCTTCATTAAAGTTTTTCCCTGTGTCGAAATAAATTTCGGTTTTGTTTCCTTCTTTTTTTACATTCCGCAGTTCAGTTAAGTAATAGCTGTTTTGGGTAAGAGAATCGAGGAATTTAACAGCGGAAACCGAATCTTTCACCAAAGTTTTCTCGTCAGTCTGCGTATTAATGAGCCAAAATTCTTTCTCTTGTGCCTGTAGAGAAACACAAAAAAATATCAGAAATATGTGAAAAACGGGTTTCAACAAAGAAGGTTCAGAATTTGAACTCAATTTACGTAAGTTTATTATATTTTAGAAATTATATTTTTTCAATTTGATGATCTTAAAAAATTTTATTGTACGCGAAATTTCTCTGTATCTACGGTAATTGTTTCGGCTATAAAGATTAATTCTTTACCTTTATCAACTTATAAGTAAAGTAAGAATTAATACAATTGCA
>NZ_DAMBHK010000045.1:2185-18855 GCF_032060305.1 Kaistella sp.
TCGCCAAATTTAACAGGGAAGAAAATTAAACACCTTATACTTTTTTAATACATCATTATAATCGCAAAGTGGAAATTTTTTCCACTTTTTTTATTTTCATGTGTAACAAATCTATAGTTTCGTTTGTCTAATCGTATATAAATATAATTCAATGTAAATTTTTTACGTTGATAATCAGAAGATTAAGTCTCTGTATTTTATTTACTTACTACTTTGCATTGCATGATACTAAAATAATTATATATCTTTGCAATACAAAACTAATGATACGAAAAACTAATAACCAAATAAGAAAGGGAGGGAAGAAAAAACTAATCACCAACCAAAACTGATAACCAAATCAAAAACTAATAACCCATCTTCCTTCTTTTTCTTTTAAAACTTTTTACCATGAAAAAACTCATTATTTCACTTTCAATTCTTTCCGGAATAATTGCTTTCGGGCAGGCAACCGTCAAGAATGATTCAGCAAAAGTTCACAACATTCAGGAAGTTTTAATGACCAAAAAAGTCTTCAAAAAAGAAAGCGACCGTTTCGTGTACGACATCTCTAATGCGCCTGTTGCAAAAGGAAGTACGACTTTTGACATTCTTAAACAGACGCCTCTTATTTCAACCACCGACGAAAGCACCCTGAAAATTGCGGGAAAGAATAATGCAATCATCTACATCGATGGTAAGAAAAGCAATATGGATGCACAGTCTTTAGCGCAGTTTCTTAAAAATACGCCGGCGGAAAATATTCAGAAGATCGAAGTGATTACAATGCCAGGAAGTGAATTTCAGGTGGAAGCTTCGGACGGAATCATCAATATCGTGATGAAAAAGAAAATGACTAACGGACTGAACGGAAACATTAGAATGGCTAGTTCGGCAAATATTTACAGCAGCAATTCCTCAAGTTTTTCCGCAAATTACAGAAAAGATAAATTAGGGATTTCTGCAAATTTAACAGGCAGCGAAAACATACAACCTCAAAGTTATGTTCTGCGAAACGGTAACAGTAAGGCAACCAATGAATCTGTTGGTGATATCATTGACCCTAACAAAAATTTGGGCGGCTATCTGAATATTGATTACCAGTTAACCGAAAAATCGAATATGGCTTTGTCCTGGAATACCTGGGCAAATAGAAGTTATAATTCAACCGTTAATCTTTTTAATACCATCAGAACGCTGAAGCAGGGAAATGTGTGGGAAACAAAATACAGCAGATCTAAAAATAAAGAAGACGCACGTTCTTACAATAACAGTGTAAACTTAAATTATGAACTGAAAACGGACAGTCTGGGAAGTAAATTAAATCTGAATGCCGCTTATTTGAATTTTAAAAGATTCCAGAGTACAGATAATAATACCTATGAATCTACAGCCGATGGGATTGATTTGTACAGATCGCGTTACGTGTCCCAGAGCCTACCGCAGCTTATCAATAATTTTTCAGGAATGGCAGATTATATCCAGAAATTTAAAAATGATTTAACGGTTTCCGTCGGCGGAAATTATAATAAAACAAAAACCGATAACGACACCCAGAGTGTAACTTCGATCTTCAATGCAGATGGGAGTTTGGCAGAAGTATATAACGCAGAAGGCATTAAAATAGATAATCCTTTGAGCACGCCGAACCATTTTCTGTATGACGAAAATATTTACGGGCTTTACGTTACGGTTGAGAAGAAATTCTCGGATAAATTTTCCGGAAAAATCGGAACCCGTTACGAAATGACGAAAAGTACAGGTACTTCGGATAACGCACAGGATGTGAATTTGCGGAACATTGAAAGAAATTACAGCAATGTTCTTCCTTATCTTAGTCTCAACTATGCGATTAACGAAAAAAATAATATCTCGTATGCATTTTCGAGCAGAATGAGAAGGCCGAGTTTCTGGGAAATCAATCCGGTTAAAAATATTCTTACCGAGAATAATTATGTGCAGAACAACCCTTTTGTAAAAGCGTCTTCAAGCTATAATCAGGAACTTACCTATATGTTTAAAAATTCATATTTCCTGATTTTGAATCATTCTTTGGAGAAAGATATTATCACGCAGGTTCCTTTACAGGGAATTCCGGTTCATGCGGACGGAAGTGTGGGCACACAGAATCAGCTGCGTTATATCAGAACCAATTTCGGCGACAAACAGGAAATGTCTGCAATGTTTGGGATTCAGAAGTCTTTTTTCAAACAGGCATGGACGACCAATTTCAACATCGGGGTGCAGCATAACAAAAATAATGGAAGTTTAAGTGTAGATCCTACCACTGGCGATATTTTTCCGCTGTACACAAATAATACCAGCTCTACAAGTTTTGTGGTGCAAACCAATAACAATATCCGTTTAGACCAGAAGAAAACCTGGTTTGCCGGCGTGAATTTCTTTTATGTAGACAAACAGCAGATTGAACTGGGAATGCTTAAAAACCTTTCAAGTCTGGATTTGAGTCTCAAAAAAATCTGGAATGACTGGACCTTTACCGTAAATGTAAACGATATTTTGAAAACAAACATTGTAGAAGTGGAGGATTATCAGGAAAACGGCAATTACAATTACGTACAGAACAACATGTACAGACAAAGTGCTGGCGCAAGTATCGTATACAACTTCGGAAATCAAAAGGTGAAAAAGGTGAGAAACATCGAAAGTGCTTCCGACGAAATAAAATCGAGAACCAAATAATTTTTTCTATACTTAATTAAATTTTTAAAAATAATCCCCGAAATTTTTCGGGGATTATTGATTTTTTTATGAATTTCCGATTAAATATTCTTCGGCAAAAACACTTCAGCCAACATGCATCTTGCACTTCCGCCGCCGTTGGTTTCAATCGTATTCAAATCTGAGTAAATGATTTCGCAATATTTTTCGATATTTTGAATTTGTGCGGGAGTGAGAGATTTATAGGCAGTCTCGCTCATCACCAAAAATTTATCCCCGGCTTCATTCTGTACCTGAAGCATGTTTCCGGCAAACTGCTGCAATTGGTCTTCCGAGATTTCTATGATTTCTTTTCCGGTCGATTTAATGACTTCCTGCACTTTTTCACGCTCCAGTTCATCATCAATACAATCCAGACAAATCACTACAAATTTGTCGGCAACACACATCATTACGTTGGTGTGGTAAATTGGAAGTCTTTCGCCACCGGCATTTTGGTAAGAATGAAAAACAACGGGCCTGAAACCGAATTTCCGGCAAAACTGGCGGAAAAGTTCCTCATCTAATCTCAGTGAAACCGAACCGTAAGCAATTTTGTGGTCGTGATCGAAAATCATACTTCCTGTACCTTCAAGAAACTTGTCCTGATCTTCAAAATGTGATAAATCATCGATTTCGGTAATCTCAAAACCGCTGTCTTTAAGGATTTCTAAAATATCGGATCTGCGTTCAACTCTTCTGTTTGGGGCAAACATCGGATAGAGCACAACCTTTCCATCGTTATGGAAACTTACCCAGTTATTCGGAAAGATAGAATCCGGAGTATGTGGATCCAAAGTATCTTTAACGGTGATAACATTGATGCCTTTGCTCTTTAATTTATCTACAAAACTGTTGAATTCCTCAAGAGCTTTTGTCTGGATGTCAGCATCTTTTTGTTCGACCTGAAAATAATTGTTTTCGGCGGTTTGGGCGTTGTAACTGAAAGCGATAGGTTCCACCATCAGAACCGTGCTGGCTGTTTGCATGAAATATTGTTTTTATTAGTATTAATCTGTGGTTGAACAAAAATACTTAAATTTATAGACAATAAAGAAATCATGTTAGAAATTGCCTGCTTTGAAATAACCTCTGCCGAAACTGCCCTGAAATCCGTGGCAGACCGAATCGAATTTTGCGATAATATAAACCTTGGCGGTACAACACCCAATTTCTACGAATTCCGGTATCTGAAATCAAATTATGCAACGCCAATTTACGTGATGATTCGGCCAAAAGGCGGTTCGTTTTTTTATTCGGAAGCCGAATTTACAGAAATGAAAAGCAGTATCATCAGTTTCCGCGAAGCCGGAGCAGATGGTTTTGTGTTTGGTGTTTTGGATGTGAATAATGAAATTGATGAAGAAAAAAATACAGCGTTAATTGCACTTGCAGGAGACAGACCATGCACGTTCCACCGTGCGTTCGACCGGACTGCGGATTTGGATAAATCAATTCAGACCTTGATCAGCCTGGGTTTTAAAACCGTTTTAACCTCAGGCGGAAAACCCGATGCTATGAAAGGGCAAGAGAATCTAAAAGAACTCATTTCAAAATACGGTAACCAGATCGAAATTTTAATCGGTGGCGGCGTTCGCTCCGAAAATGTTCAGCAGCTCAAAGAATTTACCGGCGGAACGAGTTTTCACTCTTCTGCAATTCTTAAATATGATACTTTCGCAAGTGAGGAAGAAATTAAAAAACTTAAAATGCTGAGTTCTTAACTTCTGCTTTTTCTTAATCACGCACCAGCGGCAAAGTAGAGCAGCGGAGTAAACCACCCATTTTTGATATTTCCCGGTACGGAATTTCCTCAACTGTAATTCCCCATTCATTCCGGAGGTGATTGTTCAGTCGTGTAAACGAAGAATCTGAAACTACAATTTCTTCAGAAATCGAAAAAATATTAGGATTCATTTCGAACATTTCCTGCTGCGTTACATGGAAGCAGTTTTCTTCCCCGAAAATGTCGATTAAAAGTCTGTAATCACTTTCATCAACAAAACCATCTTTGTAAATAATGCATTTATCCTTTCCTACGGGATTGAAAGTACAGTCCAGATGTAGAATTCCCTGATAAGGATCGGTATCATTTTTCTTCAGTTCCAGATCGATGATTCTTTTTTTGGGAAAATATTCTTTCAGGATTTCAATAGCGTATTCGTTGGTTCGGGCGGTTTTGAAACTGCGATAATCTTCGGAAAAACAAGTCCCGATAAAGAGGAAATCGTTCCATACAATCACGTCGCCGCCTTCGATATGTGCCGAATCCGGAAGATTGATGATTTTCTTCCAACCTACGCGCGCAAAAATTTTCCTGTACGCATCCTGCTCATCATATCGGTCCTGGATGATGTTCGAGATAATCATTTTATCTTCAATAACGAAAGCCACATCACGCGCGAAAACCTGATTGTAGTTTTCAATAAGGTGAGGGTGGTAAACTTCTACACCGTGTTTGATGAGGATTTTCTCGAACTCGGTCATCTCATAAATGATGTCTTTTTCCTTAGGATAAATTCCGTGCTGTATAGAATGATACGATTTTGCGTCGTAACTGTCTTCCAAAGAGTGAGCGGGACCCATCGAATTGGGCATGCCAAGAACTACTGATTTAAGTTTTGAAGTTTCGTTATTGATGTTTAGTCTCATAATAAAGTGATTGTCCCAAATTTAAACAAACGTTTTGAGTTGAGAAAATTTTTGAAGGATTTGAGAATATAAGAATTTACTGTCGTAAAAGATTTTTTGAAGCCCGTGAATTGGGAATTAATTTAACTTTTATACCAATGTTGAATCCAATATGAAAATATAATTAAAATCTTATAATTCTTGTTAATTTTTAGTTAAAACTGAAACATATCACTTCCCATTAATACTTATTAAGTGCTAAATTTGAAGCAACAAATATTTTAAGATCATACAATATAATTTATGAAGATGAAGGATACCTTAAAAAAACTAATTCCCTACGCATTCGTGGGTGTAATCTCCGGAGCTACGACTTTCGGAGCTATTAATTATTTTAATGTGCATAACGAAGACGCTGAGTTTTCGTATTTCGCACCCAAAAATACGGATGCCAAATATGCATCATTTAACATGACCGGCGTTGGTGATGATTTCGTGAAAGCATCTAAAATGACGGTACCGGCCGTAGTAAGTATTAAAAACTACTCCAACAGAACTTCGAACAGAAGCGAGCAGGATATGTTCGATCTGTTTTTTGGAAATCCGTTCGGCGGACAGCCAAAACAGCAGCAGGCACCGAAAGATATGCCTTCCGGAATGGGTTCCGGAGTAATTATTTCGCCGGATGGTTATATTATTTCAAATAACCACGTTATTGCAGGAGCCAGTAAGCTGGAGGTAGTGCTTTCCAATAAAAAATCTTATGTAGCTAATTTGGTAGGGACCGACCCAACTACAGATATTGCACTTTTAAAAATTGAAGAAAAAGGATTGCCTTACCTGAATTTTGCCAATTCCGACAATGTGGAAGTAGGCCAGTGGGTTTTGGCTGTCGGCAACCCGATGGGATTAAATTCAACAGTAACCGCCGGAATAGTTTCGGCTAAAGGCAGAAGTATTGATTTGCTGAGCCAGCAATCCAGAACACCGATTGAAAGTTTTATTCAGACCGATGCGGCAATTAATCCAGGAAACTCAGGAGGAGCGTTAGTGAATCCTAATGGTGAACTGATCGGAATTAACTCTGCAATTTCATCGAAAACCGGTTATTATGAAGGTTACGGTTTTGCAGTTCCATCAAATCTTGCCAGAAAAGTGGTGGAAGATATCAAGAAATTCGGATTGGTACAGCGTGGTTTCCTTGGCGTAAAATCTCTGGATTTATCAGATACACGTCAGGTTTCTATTTATAACCAGCAAAACAAAACCAATATTAAATCAGGCGACGGAGTTTATCTGATCGAAGTTGTAGATAAAGGCGGAGCTGAAGCTGCCGGATTAAGACCTGGCGACATTATTACTAAAGTTGACGAAACGCTTGTCTCTAACTATTATGATCTTTCTTTCGCTGTCGGAAGCAAAAGACCGGGCGACAAAGTAGCCGTTACGTATTTAAGAAACGGCAGAACCAATACTGTAAATGTAACTTTGAGAGACGAAAAGGGTGGAACTTCATTCAGAAGCAAAGCTGATCTTACAGTAACCGAAAAAATTGGTGCTGATTTCGAACCTTTAAGCGAACGGTTTAAGACAGATTATGGGCTGAACAGCGGAGTAATTGCTAAAAACGTTGTGGCAGGCAGCGAAATGTCGAAAATTGGCGTAGTTGATAATTATATCGTTATTGAAGTAAATGGAAAGCCTGTAAATTCCCAGAAAGATGTGGAAAAAATCCTTCAGGGTTACAGCGGAAACGTTCAGGTAAAATATGTGGACGAATACGGAAGAATAACAACAAGAGGCTTTAAAATGCCTTAACCCATTTTAAAAACCGAAAACGCAGCTTTTATTGAGCTGCGTTTTTTTTATGCTGAATTTTCTTTAATCTTTTCTTTTTCCGTTCGTAAATCACTTCTGTAATTTTTCCTCCAATCCATGAAAAGGGGAAGAATGTCAGGAATATTAAAATCTTATAAAAAGTAGGATGATACGGGAAAATAATAATGTCGAGCATCGCGATAAAGAGTAAAATAAACCCAATTAAAATCGCGTAGGCAACTTTGGCATATTTCACGATGATTGCAGTAACAACACCACCCACAGTAGCTGCAATGCCCGAAGAAATAAGCAACGCGACGAAGAAATACGGTTTGTTTTCCATCGCTTTCAGAAGCTGTTCCCAATTCCCGAACGGCGAATATTCATCATAGGTAATCCATGATGAATTAAGTCTCACTCCCAATGAAATGATGAGTGCTGCAACAGCGAGACCTACTAAAACCGCAATCGTATTCCTAATGAAATTCATTTAAAACTGATGTGCAATCATTGAAATTTCAATATCTACATTTTTGGGCAGACAGGAAACCTGTACGGTTTCTCTTGCTGGAAAACTCTCAGGATCAAGATATGACGCGTAAATATCATTCATTACTGCGAAATCATCCATATTTTTTAGAAAAATTGTTGCTTTCACCACGTTTTTAAAAGTCATTCCTGCTTCCTTCAAAATTGCTTCAAGATTTTTCATGACTTGATGGGTCTCTTTTTCGATGCCTTCTTCAAGTTTTCCGGTTTGGGGATTCAGTGGAATCTGGCCGGAGATGTATAAAATTCCGTTGGCAAAATTAGCCTGTGAATAAGGACCAATTGCTGCAGGCGCATCAGAAGTAGAAATTATTTTTTTCATAATGATAATATTGGCAAATATAAAACTAATGTTTAATTCTTTAAAATTTAAAACGGTGCATTTGGCTGTGTAAAACTGCGGTCTTTATATTTCAGGGCGTCGCGCAGGATATTCGCTTTAATTCCTATAAAGAAATCATATACTTTGTACTGTCCATAGGGAATCCAGTTGAAATTGATGGTAAAACTGCGCTGATCCCGTGAGAAACCAAGCTGTGTATTGGCAATTTCTTTTGTAATAACGTCGTAATACAGGTTTCCGGTAATGTTCCAGAACGGTGTAAGTTTTATACTCCCATCTAATCCGATAGATGCCATTTTGTTCCCAAAACGCGTCAGGCTTCTGGTGTAGCTGTACTGGGCATTGATGTTTAAAGTCCACGGTTGGGTGAAACGTGCATAGTTATCATCATCAAAATAATAATCTTCGTTGCGGATTTCTCCTTTTTTACTGTACTTTTTAGACAGGTCTTCTTTGTCTTTTTTCTCGAAAATTTCGCTGCTCAAAGGATATGAAAGTTGCGCGTTGAAACCCTGAACACTGAAATGCCCAAAATTTTCGGTCCGGATTCCGGTGTCTTCACCTGGCGCGAAAATAATTTGGTAAGGCTCCAGATTCAATCCTGTATTCAGGTTAAGCTTTTCAAATATTGTGGTCTGCCCGCTGAAACTGAAGATTGACCATTTGTGGGTTGGCGCCGCGAAGTTATAATTCGTGTTGAAATTTAAACTTTCGAAGATTTTTATTTTTTTGATGCCTGTAGAATCTTTTTTAGACCGTACTTTCATCTCTAAATTATTATTCACTGAAAAACTCAGCGCCTGAACCAGACCTGAATTTGGAGAACCGATGATTCCGCGGTCGAAAATGGAATAGGGTGTCATTTCGCCCCGATCATTGGCGTAGGTTTTATAGTACCCGAAACTGGCTGCCGAAAAATCCGGAGAGTAACTGAAGCCAATTTGTGGAGTCATCATGTGACGGATTGCCTGGATTGAAGATTCTTTTTTAAAGTTCAGCATCCCGTACAGTACAGTCTGTAAACTTGCTCCGGTAGAAAAGGAAGAATATCCGGCAATTTTTTTATTCAGAATGTCGTCGACACGGTTCGTAATCGGATTGTAGGTTCTGGTCAATGTTTTGGTCGTCAAGGCATTGTGAATATTGGCTGAAAGTGAGAATGTAAAATACTTGGCAATTGTTGTATTAGTGCCCAGTGTAATATTGTTTTTCAGTCCGGTCTGCATTTTATCCCACATCGTTTGGGTGAAAAGTTCGCCTTCATTGGTTTGTACATAGTTATTAAAATTCAGACCGGTATTTACGGTGATGTTTTCTAAAAGGCCCTGTCTTACTCCGGTTTTAGGTTTAAATAAATAAAACTGATTGATTGCTACGTTCAGTACCGGTAATTTTAGATCAGCCAGTCCGGTTGAGAAGTTTTGGGAGTAAGATGAAGTTCCGGTAATCGTAACCGGCAGCGTAAGAAACCTTTTTACAACACTTACACTGGAGTTTTGCTGCGCATTCAGGTTGTTCTGGTTGAACGCGTAATTATTATTTACGGTGTTGTTATAAAATTTATTACTTACCACATCTACAGAAGCAGAAAAAGTAAGGAAGGGATTCGCTTTGCTATCCTGCTGATGGCGCCACGCAATTCTGTAGGTGCGGCTTTTCGAATAATCTGATAAACCTTTAATTCCACGTACAGTGTTCCCCACATCTGCAGAAAAGTTCCCGGAGTAACGGTAATTTTTCTTGTAATTCATTTCAGGACGTAGATTCCAGCTGCCTTTAGTATAAATGTCGGCTAGAATTTTCAAATCAAAATGTTCTCCGATGGGTTGATAATATCCAAGAGAGTTCAGGAAAAATCCGACATCTTCTCTCTCACCAAAACTCGGAATCAGGATTCCTGCGCTCCGTTTATCTGAAAAAGGAAGTATCGCAAAAGGCATGATCAGCGGAGTAGGAACCTGCTCGATATACATCTGTATAGGTCCCGTAATTACTTGTGATTTGTCTTTCCCTTTAATTAATTTGATGTTTGGCGCAAGCAGATAATAATCGGCAATGGTGTCTTTTTTCTTAATGAAATATTCGTCGGTTGTATATTTCCCGCGACGCATAAAGAAGACAGAATCGTTGTATTTCTTGGTTTTTTCAGCAATAATTACCCCTTCACTTTCTTCAGTTCTTGCATTGAAAGCTATGGCCTGACGGGTTTTGATGTTGTAAGAAAACTCGTCGTATTCATATTTTTTACCTCCCTGTACCGCAACCGCCGGATTTTTTATTCTTCCTAAAGAATCGAGCTCACCCCTTGCGAAAATCATCGATTTATTCCAGTCGATCGAAATATAATCTGCATCAATCTGCATATCCTGATATTTTACCTGAGCTTTTTTGTTCAGGTAAGTCATTTTTTTTGGTATATCATTGCGGATATTGTCGGCCTTGGTTTCCACCACTGCCTCAAGCTGTTCCTGTGCAACAATTATGGTGTCAACTTTAGGAATAGTATCATTAACTATCTTATTTTCAGGCAGAATTTGAGCATCTGTATGTGCTAAAAAACTGTTAAAAATTAGGATAATTAGAATATGTAATATATTTTTGGAGCTCGTTTTGGCCAAAGCGATATTTTCTGTAATTTGTGGTCAAAATTAGCATAATTTTTAAAATGTAATGATGATTAACTATAGTTTTTCTTTTAAAAAATATTTTCACCTCTTTTTTCTTCTTCTTTTTTCAGTTATCGGAGCGCAAAAAAAATTCACCGTAGTTCTTGATGCGGGACATGGCGGTTCGGATCATGGTGCAAACCGCTATTATAGTGAAGTTGGCACTTTACGGGAAAAAGATGTAACCCTCTCCGTTGTATTGAAGGTAGGGCGAATGTTGGAGAAAAATAAAGACTTCAAAATAATTTATACCCGTAAAATCGACGAATATCCGTCGCTTACCGAACGTACTACTTTGGCAAACCGAAGTAAAGCAGATCTTTTTATCTCTGTTCACTGCAATGCCAGCACGAAAACAAGCCCTTACGGCACTGAAACGTTTGTACAGGGACCGGACCAGAATAAAACCAATCTTGAGGTGGCAAAAGCTGAGAACGACGTAATTTATCTGGACGAGAAAGACCGTGAAATGTTTGCGTCTTATGATCCCAAATCACCAGAATCCTTAATTGCGCTGAAAATTCAGCAAAGCAAGTATTTGGAAAGCAGCTTGCTTTTCGGGAGTTTTGTAGAAGGGAATTTCGTAAAAAAGGACAAAAGATTTTCAAGAGGGGTAAAACAGCAGAACCTTCACGTGCTACGCTTGAATGCGATGCCATCAGTCCTGATTGAGACCGGCTTTATCAGTAATTATGATGATGCCATGTATCTGGCTTCCGAAAAAGGACAAAACGAAATTGCAGAAAGTATATACGATGCGATTATCGATTATAAAAAAGCATTTGACAGAAATGCCACCGCGGCTCCTAAACCCGAGCCTGTGCCTGAAGAAAAACCGCTTAAAAATGACTTCAGAATTTTACTGATGTCATCTCCATCAAAATATAACAGTACAGATCCTGCGCTCAAAGGCTTGAATTATATCCTTCCGATTAAAGAGAATGGCCTGTACAAATATTATTACGGTACCACCAATTTAGCATCAGTAAGAGATAATAACCTGAAAACTGCGCGAGATGCTGGCTTCAAGAATGCAACTTCAATCTCATTTGTGCCGAACCAGAAGCTGGGAATTGGGTATTATACTCTTGAAATCGCTGTAACTTCACAGAAGCTCAGCTCCAATTCAAAAGTGCTGAATACACTGAAGGATGTGAACCGGGTAAAAGAAAACGGTAAATTTTATTATACCTACGGAAAATTTTCGAGTTTGGAGGAAGCTGTTAAAGCACAGAAAGCCATAGAGTTGAAAGGTATTGATGATTCAGTAATTCAAAAAGTTTCAAAATAAAAATGGGTTTGGTATTGCAGGATTAAAACTTAATTAATATTTTTGCAGTCCTCAAACAAAGGCCTATTCGTCTAGTGGTAAGGACTCAAGATTTTCATTCTTGCAACAGGGGTTCGATTCCCCTATAGGCTACAAAAGATTGAAAATTTTTTTAAAAAAAATTAAAAACTATTTGGTGTAATAAAAATATTTTATATCTTTGCACCCACATTTAGGAAACGATATGGCAAATCATAAATCAGCTCTGAAAAGAATCAGACAAAGCGAAAAGAAAAGATTAAGAAACAGATACTATCATAAAACTGCAAGAACAGCTATGAAAGGTCTGAGAAATGAAGAAGACAAAAAAGTTGCAACAGAGCAGTTGCCTTTAGTAATCTCTTTGTTAGATAAATTGGTGAAGAAAAATATCATCCACAAAAACAAAGCTGCAAACTTAAAAAGCAAATTAACTAAGCACGTTAATAAACTGGCTTAATTAAATAAAGAGTCTGGCCCGTTCGTCTATCGGTTAGGACCTCAGATTTTCATTCTGGTAAGAGGGGTTCGATTCCCCTACGGGCTACTTAACTTCCGAAATTAATTTTTCGGAAGTTTTTTTATGGCTATATTTGAGGAAGTTTTTACGCTTTATGAAAATACTTATTGTCAACGGTCCCAATCTTAATTTGCTCGGGACGCGCGAGCCTGAGATTTACGGAACAACTTCTATGGAAGATGAGCTGAGTAACCTTCAGCATAAATTTCCGGATCATCAAATTACTTATTACCAGTCGAATGTTGAAGGTGAAATTATCAATCGTATACAGGAAGATGATTTTGATGCGCTTGTAATTAATCCCGGTGCTTTTACCCATTATTCTTATGCAATAGCAGATTGTCTCAAAAATATTTCTAAACCGAAAATTGAAGTTCACATCAGTAACATATATAAAAGGGAAGAATTTCGTCAGAAATCTGTTACCGCGGCCAATACAGATGGCGTTTTGAGCGGTTTCGGGCTCAAAGGTTACGAACTCGCGATTTTGAGTTTCGGAAAATGATTTTTATGAAATTACAAATAAAATTATTTGAAGGAATAGTTCTTGCATCCGGAAATTCATTAATTCCAGCTATGAAAAACACGCTTCACTTCATTACTTTTGCGGTTTTGTTTTCCTGCGTTAAAGAAAACGATAAAGTCAGTACACAGAATATTACACAAAATGTAGAAGTTTCAGCAACTGACAGCTCGAAAACGGCAGTTATAAAAAACCCAGATTATTCACCGGCGTTCGACATTACTCCTCAGGATATTTCTCCGGAACAGGGAAGATCGGTTTTTACTCAAAATGGGAAAACATTGTTTTATTTCGATCAGAATTCAAATAAAGGAATAATCAATATCGACGGAAAAAATTATGCCCTGACCCGATTTGATTTTAATGAGAATAATTATACGCTTTCCGGCAATGGTGTATCCATTGAAGCCAGTAACGGAGATTTTAAAGATATGGTAAGCGACTGTGTTTACGGAATCTTCCAACAGGTAAAAGTGACAATGGATGGCAAGATTCTTAATCTAACGAATATCAGTTTACAGGATTGCCCAGCGTACTAATTTAGATTTCTTCGTTATTATTCCACTGGGATTCGTCAAAGGAATGGCTGTCTTCCGCAAGAAGTTCTGCTTCACGCTCAAGCGATTCTTTCATGGTGAAAGTAATTTTATCTTTAAGCTGTTCTCTTGCAAGTTTCCTCACCATCGCTTTGTCGATCAACATAAATCGTTTCCCAAGCCTTCTTGCAGCATATGAACGCATGCCTGTTGCTTTCAGGATGTCAACTGCCATATCAACTGCAGTTCCTAGGGTTTCTCTGTAAATATTATCGACTCCGTTATTATAAAAATCATAAGCATCGAGACGGTTTTTTGCACGTACAAATATTTTCAGCTGTGGATATTTTTTGCGCGCATATTCAAGAATGAATTTATTTTTTTCCGGATCATCCAGGCACAGGATTAGTAAATCTGCAGTTTCTGCACCTGCGGAACGCAAGATTCCAGGTTTGGTTGCGTCGCCAAAATACACTTTAAAATGATTCGATTTCAATAAATTCACCCGTTGCGGATCATTGTCCAACACCGTAGCCTGTATTCCGTTTACTCTTAAGAGTCGGCCTACAGTACTGCCGAAGTGGCCAAAACCTACAATAATTATTTTCTGTTGTTTGATGGGTTCTGTATTTTCAAAAGCATCGTTTTGAATATTTAAAAATTTTGGTTCGAAATATTTTTCGTTAATGATAAGAAGTACTGGCGTTACACACATCGTAATTGCTGTAATCGCCATCAGTTGTGCGTTAAGTTCAGGATTTAAAAGATATAATTTTGTTGCATAATTCACCAGTACGAAAGAAAATTCCCCGATTTGGGAAAGTGCAAATGCAACCAGTAAATTCTGATCAGTTTTCAATCCGAAAAACTTCCCAACCCCGAAAAGTACCGCAAATTTTACTGCCAGCACCACAATTGTAGTTGTAAAAATAAACATCGGGTCCTGCATAATCACAAAAAAGTTGATTGTGGCGCCAACACTAACAAAAAATACAGCCAGCAAAAGACCTTTAAAAGGATCAATCTGACTCTCCAGTTCATGACGGAATTCGCTTGTTGCCAGCATTACACCCGCCAGAAATGCGCCCAAAGCCGGACTTAAGCCCACGGAAGCCATTAATTCTGATACACCGATGACTAAAAATAATGATGATGCGGTAAGAAGTTCATTCATTCCCGACCGTGAAACATATCTTAGAAAAGGAACAAAAACGAAGCGCCCGAGAAAGATGAGAACTAAAACACCTAAAATTATCGAAAATGGCTGCAGCCAATCCGGAAGATACTGCAACAGGATTTGGTGATCGTTTTCTTCAGGTCTTTTTGCTAAAATTGGTAAAAGTGCCAAAATCGGAATAACCGACATATCCTGAAAAAGAAGAATCGAAAAAGAAGCTTCCCCGGCATCGGTCCGGAAGATATTTTTTTCTTTTAATGTTTGCAAAACAATCGCTGTAGAAGACAGTGCAAAACACACCGCTGTAACTAATGCATGGTCTGTATGCCATTCTGCAAAATAAAAACAGGCAAATAAAACGACAATGGTAATAAGCATTTGGCTTAACCCCATTCCCAGGATTTTCTTCCGGATTTTCCAAAATTTTTTCGGCTCAAATTCTAAACCTACCAAGAAAAGAAGCATAATTACACCAAATTCTGTGGCATGCATAATATCATCGGAATCGTTGCCTGTAAGCTTTAATCCAAAAGGTCCGATTAAAATCCCGCCAAGAATAAACCCGATTACAGAACTCAGCCCCAGCTTGCGAACCAGAGGAACCATGATAATCGCGGCACCCAAAAATATCAGGCTGGTCATTGCAAGTGAAGTATCGCTCATGGGGTCTGTAAGATATGCTTAATTTTATCGGTAAATTTTGTGAGTTCAGCTTTGGTAAGATCATCCGCATTGTGAATTGCAAGAATTTCTTTTACCTCAATGGAATTCACTTTTAGTGAAAGGGTAAGAAATTTCATCAAATCAGAAATGGTAGTTCCGTAAAGTCCGTTTTCTGAATAATTTTCTTCTTTGCCTCCTACGGTCACAATGATAACAGCGTCTTTATTCTTTAAGGGATTTTGGTCTTCGGACAACCATTTAATATCAAAAACTTCATCAATCCAAAGTTTTAGAAGAGGCGGAGAGGAAAACCAAATTAGAGGGAAATGAAAAACCAGCCGCTCATAATCCCGGATTCTTTTTCTCTCACGAAAGCTTGCAATGTGAAAATCCGGATATTCTTCATAAAGGTCTTTGAAATCAACTTCAGGAAAATCGCCGTATGCTTTTATTAGCTCCGCATTGGCGTGGGAGTATTCAAAATGAGGATGCGCAAAAACAACAAGCGTTTTTTTCACGGGGATATGTTTGCATAAAATTAATTAAAAAATCAAAATCAATCCTCAGTACCAACAGAAATTATTCTTATTTTTGAGAAATGAAGGCAGTACAAGTCGTTTCAGATCATCAAATAAAAATATTCCTGAATTTTCCATCGTTGCTTTTTGTTAATGACAAAAACTATATCCGTCCGCTTGATCAGGATATTGAAGCGGTTTTTGATCCTAAAAAAAATAAATTTTTCAGATCTGGTGAATGTGAAAGATTTATATTTCTGAATGATAAAAATGAAACAGTGGGTAAAATTGCAGTCTTCATCAATAAGAAGTACCGCCAGGCCCAACCGACAGGTGGGATTGGATTTTTCGACTGCATCAACGACCAGACCACCGCAAATTTTATATTTGATTTTGCAAAAAAGCGTCTTCAGGAAAAAGGAATGGAAGCGATGGACGGACCGATAAACTTCGGTGAACGCGATAAATTCTGGGGGTTGCTGATTGAAGGTTTTTCTGAGCCGCTTTACGCAATGAATTATAACGCTCCATATTACAAAGGACTTTTTGAGAATTACGGGTTTAAAGTTTATTTCAATCAGTTGTGTTTTGGCAGAAAAGTTCATGACGGTGTTAATGAAAATTTTCTCCGCATGCATGAACGGATTTCTAAAAATCCGGCAATTTCAGCCAGAAGAATGAAGATAAAGGATCTGGAGAAATACGCTGCAGATTTTA
>NZ_DAMBHK010000046.1:0-9401 GCF_032060305.1 Kaistella sp.
GTCGTTTTTTGCCTGCTATCTTCACAAATCAATGGCTGCGATCAATTCAGTTGAAGAATTGAAATTAAGAATTGTTGATCATGAGGTGGTATTATTCGATAACGTGCATGCCGGCTGCACAATTGGGAGAGCAGACGGAACTTTTGGATTTGCCTTTGTCAGCTTTTCAGATGATTTCGAAACCTTCAATAATGAACTGCAGGAAGAAATCAGAGCCGTTCAGAACTCAAACGGCTTACGGTTAAACAATGATGATATAAAAAAAGACCTCATCCGGCATTCTACCCTTCCATGGACTTCTTTTACCGGACTGTTGCATCCTACGGATTTTGACAGAACAGAATCAGTTCCTAAAGTTACTTTTGGCAAGTTCAGTATTCGGGATGGCAGGAAATATTTACCGGTTTCCATCGAAGCCCATCATGGATTAGCAGATGGTTTTCATTTGGCAAAGTATCTGAATGAATTTCAAAAGCTGCTGGACCATGGATAGAATTACCGCCGGTAACGGAGCTACATTTTTTTTTTGGAGAAGTAAATGCTAAACATTTAATTAAAGCTTTAAGTACCTTCCGCTGGAGGTTTATTCAGATCAGAGGGGCAATTCAGTGACCTCAAAAAAAAGAGCAGGAATTAATTTTCCTGCTCTTTTTACATGCGGTAAGGAGTTACAGCGCCGGTTTAAATCTCATCATCACGACATCTCCCGTCAGAAATTCCAGTTTTCCGTCGGTTACCCTGTAACGGTCAATCTGTTTCATTGTCTTGCGGAAAACAACTTCCCCATCTCCACAATACATCATCGTTGAGAGTTCTGGATCAGCAAAAGAAATCAGGTCTCCCTTCACTGTAAATTGAGTGGAATACCCGTTGCAGCCACTGTTTCCGGTAATCATATCCGACCCGGCTGTAAACTGAATTTTAGGTTTCATGTCCGGAAATAATCCCTGAAAAGTAATTCTTGGCCCCGTGATGTATTCAAGTTCCCAGGCATTGGCATATAATTTCTGGTCTTTCAGGACCGTATTCGTACTGCATGACATCATAATTAATGACACGATCCCGATGAGTAATAAAATGTGTTTTTTCATAATTGGTGATGATGAATTTATTTAATGGGTTCACTCAGGCAACAACCGTGCTAAAGTCCTTTTAATACAGAAATATTGGGAGGGAAAATTATTAAAGAATACCTGTCTGTTTTTATGTTTTCATGTTAGAGAAATGATAAGACCAGCCCTTCCGCTTTCGATCTGAATGCTCCGAGTGAAGACACTTCAGATATCGGACATCAGCTGAAGGTTCCCGCACTTCACGATGCCGGATTCCGGTGGCTTAGCTCCCGTAGCCACCGTTGAGGCATTAATTCCGGACCCTGAGGCTCCCGAAGGGTCACAATGATCAGCTTTCGGGATTTCCTGGCGGAGACTTCCAAAGTCACATTAGTGCTTGAAGGCAGATCCTCACCCCTATGAAGGGCCTGCTGTAGTTTATCGCGACTTTACTTGTCGGCTTCCCCCTTAAAGCAACGGCACGCTCCCAAAGCCACCCCTCCTTCCGGCATCCATCACCCATCACTTCGACGGTCTCTTATAAATTTCAATCGTATCAACTTTCAGCCTGGCTTTCAACCAGTTCTGCAGCGTTTTGGTCTGCTCATTACTAAGCGCATTCCCGCTTTCATACATGGCGACGGGAATCACGGATGCGCTGTCGCTGTCGGAAAGAATTTCCTGCTTTGATGCTGAAAGTGATTGAAGCTGCGGAATGATGGCTTTGGCTTCGCTGTAAAGATTATCTGTCTGGAATACGTATTTATCCATTTTCGCATTGAGTTCTGCTGCCACCTTGGAAACATCGTTTGCCACTTCATTATTCTGAATTTTCGAAGCCTGGGCAAGAAAAGCGCTGTCCTGCCGGATCACGAGGCGGGTATCTGTAATTCCGAATGCAGCCAGTTTTCTTTCTTCGTCCCTGATCTGCTCCGATGTAAATTTACGGGTAAGAAAAGCAAGTTCTATACGCCTGGGACTGGTGTTATAGAAAGTCTTTCGGTACACAATGGTATTTCCCTTATCCTCAAACTCTTTGGTGATGAAATTGGAGACCTGTTCATAAAATCTTTGCTGCTCTAAGAAACGGTAGGCAAAATAAACGCTGGGAATAATCATTAATAGCGTGACAACGGTAATCCAGGTGCGGACCCTGGATTCCTTTTTTTTATCTACAAATTCGGCAGCAGGATATTTTAAATATTTTACAATGATGAAGGTGGCAATACAGATAAAAACACAGTTAATGGCATAAAGAAACATGGCGCCGGCAAAATAAGCCAATTCACCGGTTGCCAGACCATATCCTGCAGTGCAGAGTGGCGGCATCAAAGCGGTCGCAATGGCGACTCCGGGAATCGGATTTCCTTTTTCAACCCTGGTTACGGCGATCACTCCCACCAGACCACCAAAGAAAGCAATGAGCACATCGTAGATATTCGGCGCGGTCCTGGCCAGAATTTCAGACTGGGCTTCTTTGAAAGGGGTCAGCAGAAAATATAGCGAGGACACCAGCAGACCTACCAGCGTAGAAATAAGCAGGTTTTTCAGCGATTTCCTCAGGAGCGCGGAGTCATAGATGCCCAATGCAAAGCCCGCCCCTACAATAGGTCCCATCAGCGGAGAAATCAACATCGCACCAATGACAACAGCGGTGGAATTTACATTAAGCCCAATGGAAGCCACCATGATGGCACACGCGAGAATCCAGAAATTGGAACCCGAAAAAGAAATGCTGTTGCGTACATTTTCCAGGACTTTTTCTTTGCGCTCTTCGCCGTTGTGGAGGTTAAAAAGTTTGTTCATATCAACAGTGAAATATCCGCAAATTTAATTCATTATTCTTTATACCATTTGAGTTCCTGAATATTTGCAGGCATAGAGATGCCAGTGGAGAGCAAATTGATTTTTACCTGATCGATCATTTCGCTGCGGATCATCAGGGCATCCCGGCGGTAATCTTCCGCGTCTACCCAAAAAAACACTTTGATGTTGACTGCATTGGTGGCAAGCTCGTCGGTAAGCACGAAAGGCTCATGGTCGGGGTCCCGCAAAGCCAGACGGTGTTTTTTAATGGTCTCTAAAATAATATTTTTAGCGCTGTCGATATCATTTTCATAGGCAATACCCACCATAAACTCCATACGGAAAAAGCCGTCTTCGGTGAAATTGAATACGGGCTTTCGGATGACATCACTGTTCGGGATATACACCACTTTACCGTCGAAAGTTTTAAGTTTGGTGTATCGGAATTCCATTGCTTTCACCTTACCGAAAATATCACCGATGCTTACCGTATCATCCAGATTAAAAGGCCTGTTAAAGGAAAGGATGATCCCTGATATAAAATTCTCGCCAACATCTTTAAAGGCGAAACCCAGAATTACCGCAGAAGCCCCTGCCGCCGTTAAAAGTCCGGTGGCGATACCGTCCAGTCCTGCAATTCTTAGGGCAAACATAATAACGACCGTTATAAAAACAAGTTTAATGGCTTTCACCAGAAAATTGGTCATCAGTGGGTCTCTGGATTTACCTCTGATCGTGTTACGGGCAAGATCTGATATTTTATTGGCTACGAAAGTTCCAATGGCAATGATGAGTATGGCCATCAGGATTTCGGGCACCCGGTCTATAAAACTGTTCCAGCTTTCCTGAAAGGATTGTAAAAGTTTGTTGGTTTCCATATTTCTTTTTATCGTACCGCAATGCAGGGATTAATCAGTGATACCATGCCCTTGAAGAACTGATGGTTTCTGTCACATGATTACTCCCGCGCCAAACCTACGCAAACTGCCTGCCATACTTCATGGTGAATGCAGGCATCCGGAGGCCACTGGACCTGAAGTCAATTCATCAGCTCCGGCAGCCCCCGGTCCGGTCACTTTTTTATGGACGTACCTTCCCGTTTCTTACATTGTGTTCCTTTGGTTTTTCCGCTTCGATATGGGTTAGGGTAATAAGTCCAAAGGAATCAAAATTTGAATCCACTTTCGTTGAAATCCCCGTATGTCTTAATTTCAGACTTTCGGGCTTTTGTCGGTAAAACAGGTCTGTTCTGCTTTTTGAATGGTGTGTTGAACTGTTATTTTTCATAAATATTGATATTAATTATTAATCGAATTTTTTCTGTACGTATCTGGCGTAAGACCGGTACTTTTCTTAAAATATTTTCCGAAGTGCGAATTGTCTGTAAATCCCAGTTCCAGAGAGATCTGTCGTACCGAGAGATCCGAATGCGACAGGAGTCTTTTTGCTTCTAGTATGACCCGGTTTCGAATGACAGTCCCTGCAGGTTTCCCAAGTGACTCCTTTACAAGGGCATTCAGGTAATTTGCCGTTATCGACAGCTCGTGGGCGTAATCACTTGTTGTTTTAAGTTCCCGGAAATTCACATTCACCAGTTTCTTGAACGCATCAACCAGCATACTTTTGTGGTCGGTCCTGCTGCTTGCCGGGTTGGAATTTTCCGCTATGCGCTCCATTTTTAAAACACAGGTCTTCAGCAAAAGACAGGTCACCTCTTCCGAAAACTTTTCAGATTTTTTAAACTCATGTTCAATATGCCCGCAGACCGAGAGCCAGGAAGAGAAATCTTCTTCCTCTATATCAACGTAGGTAGGCAGGTTTTCCAGCGCCGTGTCACTCCTAATGTCACTGTTACCGGTATAAATAAGGTTATAAAACGACTTTGAAAACAGAATGATTTTCCCGTGGATTGGCCCGTCTAACTTCCAGGAATGAATCTGGTCATAATTGATGAAGAACAGCCGCCTGGGTTTGATTTCGTACTCTTCAAAATCTATAATATGCGAACCCACGCCATCAACAGTGAGCACAAAGGTATAAAAGTCGTGCCGGTGTGATTTTGTAAGATGTTCCGCATCCTTCAGAAACTGTTCAAAGGAGTAAAAATTGAAATCTACCACATGCTGGGGAGTCTTCTTGATGTTCTTTATGGAGTATTTCCTTGGAGGACTGGTGTTTTTCATCGCTATCATACACTTAGGATGCAAAGATAAAATATACCATAAAATAAATAATGGTATATTTTACCGCTACCGTGTGATGATTTATTTAATATGATGAAAAAATATGAAGATCGGAGATGTTTTTATTGGATTTAGGCAGGATTTAATTGCTCACGACCGGTTTTTACGGTTTTCTTTTCTACATAGTCGGAATTCATCAGACTCAGCAAACCCATATAATTGATATTGAACGTTATAAAATCCCCCACCTTATAATTCCGGTGGGCATCTTCAATATCCAGCACCACCATATCCGAACTGCCGCCTACAATTTTCAGGGATTCATCTATGGGCTTCAAATCCTTAAGATTCATTTCAAGAAGCCCTACATCAATAATAGCCCGTTTGCTGGTGGAATTTTTCGGCTCAACGCTGAAGTCTTTCTTTTCACCGGTAAGGTTATAGCCTAACTTCCCTTCCGGAATATTGGGTTTTTCTTTAATCTCAATAATTTCAGCATGAAGTTTAAATACGTCCTGGCACATTCCTTCAATATCAGAATGATCATAAACATTGGTTCCAAAAAACAACGTTTCGCCCACCCGGAAATGGTTGATATACTCCGGCATTTCCCCACTCATAATAAGCGGGATAGCCACTGAGGCACCCCCGGAGATATAAGGAATGTCTATCCCGAACATCTGTTCAACCTCGTTCCGGCATTCGTACAGTTCTTTCATTTTTCCGTAATCTGGGAGCACGCCATTCATACACGTTAAATTTGTGCCAATTCCGACAATTTTAATACTCGGAAGATCTTTTACCTTAGCAAAAAAATCCAGCAGACGCTCCCTCACTACACCTTCGCGCAACTCGCCCATCTCGATCATAATCACGGTTTTATGTACGGTATTAATCGAAACCGCTTTCTGCGATATTAGCTTGAGCGTATTGATTTCCGTATTAAAGCTTACGTCAGCATAGCTTAGAATATCCTCAACAAAAGTTAAAGGAACAGGTTTTATATAAACGGTCTGTGAATTCGGAGAAAGCACCTTAATTTTTTCAAGGTTGGATATTCTGGAATCACAGAATTCGTCGATAGGCAGCGACAACACTTCTTTCAGGAAGGTTTCATTCCCGCAAAGCACCTTTGTGACAACACTCCACTCGATATTGTTTTCTGAAAAAAGTTTCTGCAGAAAATTGAAATTGTGTGTAAGTTTATCTTTATTTAAGGTGACAATTGACATGACATTATTTTACAAGCCTCATCTCCAGATATTTTGAACTGAAGCCCAGTTTTTCGTAAAGTTTCTTCGCAGGATTATCCGGTTCGCAGTGCAGTGCGATACTGCCGTCGCAAACTTTCACCGTTTCTTCCATCAGTCTTTTGCCGATGCCCATTCCCCGGTACTCATGATGGGTGGCAATATACACCAGAATATTTTCGGGAATGTATCCGGACATTCCGGTTTTGTTGACGACCACCGCACCGGTGACCACATCATCGTGCTGTGCCACCAGAAGATACCCGCCTTTGCTCCCTGACGTATCTGAAACATAATCCAGAGCCAGCGAAATATCCTCATAAGAATCGCCGTACTGCTGTAGATGCTCCTTCAGAAACAAAGCGATTTCATTTCTGTAGGACTTTGGGATAAGGGTGTTTGAAAATTTTATAATTTGCATTGTGTATTTTTAAGTTAAACCGGGAACATAGGATAAGGAATCGTAACATATTGTATCAGGGCATCTTCAGGCTTTTTCTTTCGGTAAAATAATACCGGAATATGAGATTTATAGATAACATTTTCGGTAAAATTATTTTGAAATATCTTTGCCAGTGGTTTTTCGGTTGTAACATTTACCGCAACCAGATCCGCGTCGCAGCTTTTACAGGCCTGAAGAATCCGATCTTCCGCATTTTCATCAATTAATACGTCCTGCAGGACATATTCTACGTTCTGTCGGGCAAGTTTTACTTTCAGAAATTTTATGGTATTATTAACCGACAGTAAGGAATTGTTTATTTTACCGGTAGCGATGCCTAGAAGACTGATTCTTGATTTATTACGCTTTGCAATAGGTAAAACAGACTGTAATTTAGAAAGTACGCCTTCGGTATCCCTTACAGGATACAGCATGTGCTGGAATTCGTGTTTCGTACAGCTGTACGGAACCGAAATTACAGGAACAAAAGTATTAGTAATAATCTCGTATGCGTTGGAACTGATAAATCCCGGACGTTTCTTTGGATAATCTACTCCAAAAACAATAAGGTCTGCAGACTTTTCCGAGGCATATTCGGTGACACTTCGCGCAACCGAACCCACTGTGGCGTAGGTTTCTACATGTTTACAACCACCATTTTCCAGTTTATTTTTTACCTGAGCCAGTAGATTTTCTGAGCTATCCAGCAGCGCATTTCCATGATAATAAAACTTGCCGCTGCCTGCAGTACCTGTACCCAACAAACAGGACTTTATAACATTGATTAAATAAATATTTGCTGAATGCCTTTTCGCAATAGCCATTGCAGCCTTCAGAAAGTTTACATTATTTTTTGTGAAGTCTATAGGAATCACAATATCCTTAATTTCATTCGTCATCTTCATTATTTTACTTTGCAAATATAAATGATAGCACGCCGAATGAATGGTAAGAAAACTTTTGCTCGTGGTATATCTCAGGGTAAAACGTCATGTTCCAGAGATTAGCTTAACCATGAACCTCAATCTGCAAATCCCCAAGGCCTTTGGTATGATACATGCTATTTTTTAACATAAAAAAAATATCATAATAAACACCGCTAAAATAATCTCCGTATACACAGTACTGATGCTTGCCTCCTGTTTCAAAATTGATAATTCACAGAGAACCGCGCCGGCAGAGTACGCGTAGACCGAACGCCAACTGATCCAGAACCGCGCGAAGGATTCGCTTATGGGCGATAGCATCAACGCTTCCACTGACATGCCACCACAACAGAAGACCGAGCAGAATCAGAACCAGTCGGGCCTAAATAAACAGTCACAAAATACGGATTCTTTGCGCTAATCGCATGCAAAAATCCCCGGAATATTTCCCGGGGATTAAAGAATTATAAATTCTGAAATTATTGGCTCACTTTATCGAGCACTTGCATATCGGCTGAATCTAAATTCAGGGATGAACTTGAGAGAATTTCAGTTAACTGTTCTTTGGAAGTGGCGCTAGCAATGGGTCCGCCGATATTGGGCTGTGCAGATAACCATGCCAGGGCAACAGCAGCCGGAACGCTGTGATGTTTTGCTGCGATTTGGTCTAAAGCTTTTAAAATATTCAGACCCTGTTCGTTGAGATATTTTGCAGCGCCCTGTCCACGCGGGCTTTTGCTAAAGTCATTCTCTGACCGGTATTTTCCGGTTAAAAATCCTGAGGCTAACGCATAATACGGGAAAACAGTAAGTCCGTGTTCTGCAACAATCGGAGCGTAATCGGTTTCGTAACCCTTTCTTTCCACCAAATTATACAGCGGCTGCAACGCCTGATATTTTGCCAGATTGTTTTTATCAGAAAACTCCAAAGATTCTTTAAGACGTTCCGGTGAAATATTGGAAACCCCAATCTCTTTTACCTTTCCCGATTTTACCAGTTCGTCAAAAGCGCTTAAAGTTTCTTCTACAGGTGTTGTACCATCATCAAAATGTAGATAATAAAGATCGATATAGTCCGTTTGAAGTCTTTTGAGCGATTTTTCCACGGTTTCCAGGATGTGATTTCGGCTGGCGTCGATTCCATGCTCGCCGGTCTCGCCACCAACTTTCGTAGCAATGATGATTTTGTCGCGGTTGCCTCGCGCTTTCATCCATTTACCGATGATGGTTTCAGATTCTCCGCCGCCACCTCCGTTGATCCAGTAGGAATACATATCGGCGGTGTCGATAAAATTATAACCGGCTTCAACATAAGCATCAAGTATTTCAAAAGATTTTTCTTCGTCGAGGGTCCATCCGAAAACATTTCCGCCTAAACTGAAAGGTGCTACTCCACTAATGTTTTCGCCAATTCTTATTTTTTTCATTTTATTTCGGTTTCTGGTTAGTACGCTGCAGTAAATCTTTCCTGATGATGTTTCGGATGCTGCGCTTCGTCAATAAGAACTACGGCCAAATCTTCTGCTGAAAGTTTTGATACGTTATTTTCATCAACAACAGGATGCTCTTTACCGAGACGGTAATTTCCGGTTCTTCCGGTGGTAATGCCAGGATGCATTTCGATTGCCGGACTGAAATATGTCCAGTCGAGCTCTTTTTCTTCTTTCAGAATATTCAGATAATCCCTTGCAGCCAATGCTCCGGGCTTAATCTCTGCCGGAAAGCCTTCCGTATCTACTAAC
>NZ_DAMBHK010000046.1:9501-18700 GCF_032060305.1 Kaistella sp.
TGCAGCCAATGCTCCGGGCTTAATCTCTGCCGGAAAGCCTTCCGTATCTACTAACAGCTGGTTTTCTGCGGTATAGAGACTTCCTGCTCCGCCAATTACAATCAGCCTTTTTAATCCGGCTCTTTTTGAAGCCTCCTGAATGGCCCTGGAGCCTGCAAGAAAATCTTCGTAAATATTAGGATTCGTCCATCCTGCGTTGTATGCGCTGATAACTGTATCGTGACCTTTCAGTACTTCCGAAAGTTCATCCACATTGTTTACATCTACAGAAACTTTGTTTACATTCTGAATTTCAGTTTTGTCTGCATTTCTTGCAATAGCTGTAACTTGCAGGCCTCTGTCGGCAGCTTCTTTCACTAATTTGGAACCCACAAATCCGGTGGCTCCAATAATCGCTATTTTCATATGGTACTATTTTTAAAATGTAACATTTTTTGTTACATTACTATGTAAATTTTTTTACTGAAACTGGTCTACAAATTCCTGCAAGGTTTTATTACTGAGGAATTCGGTAACAATTCGGTCGGTTTCTTCGAAGAGTTTTTCCAGTTCTTTATTGATTTCTTTCCCTACAACACATTTGGTATCGTTACATGTATTTTTCTTTCCGAGCACATTTGAATTTTTCACGGCATTAAAAATATCCGCCATTGAAATTTTAGTGCTTGAGATGTTAAGCATCGTTCCGCCTTCTTTGCCTTTTTTACTCACAATCCAGCCCATCTGATGCAAAACAGCAAGCTCTTTTCGGACAATCACGGGATTTATGGTAATGCTTTCGGCAATCCACTCAGAGCTCAGCCACTGGCCGGGATATTTCGCCAGCAGGGTAAGAATATGAATCACGGTTGCAAATCTGGTATTGTTCATGATGCAAAGATACAGCTCTTTTTAATTGTAACCAAAAACGTTACAGTTAAATTTTCATAAAAACTTTGGCAATTAAATATCGAAGGAAAAAGCTTTCGACTTCAAAAGTTTTTCAGTAATTCCTAGGTGAAGATTATTAAATCATTTTAAAAATGTTGAAATGCCTTTACTTTCCGATACAAAACTTAGAAAAAATATTCCCCAAAACTTCGTCGTTGGTAAATTCTCCGGAAATTTCGCCGAGGTATTCCAGGGCGTTTCGGAGTTCATACGCGAGAAGTTCGGTAGTAATCCTTGCATTTACAGCCTCTTCCACTGCTTTCACAGCATTGAGGGATTTCTGTAAAGCTTCGTAATGGCGCTGGTTGGTGATGACTACATTTTCATCGGTCTTCAGAGTGTCAACGAAGTGCGTGAGGAGATTCTTGAGTTCATCCAGATTAAGGTTTTCTTTTGCTGAAATATTAAGCGTTTTAAGGTTTTCGTTTCCCGTAAGACGTTTGATGTCCTCAAAAAGCGAATGTTCTGCAACCGAATGCTCATCGATTTTCGTAAAACAGATGATGGTTTCCAGGTCTTCGCGTAAAAGCTCTTTAAGTATCGCAACATCTTCAGAAATATCTTGCGAAGCCACATCGATCAGATAAATAAGGACATCCGCTTTATCCGACTTTTCTTTCGCTTTCACAACGCCAATTTTTTCGATTTCATCGGTAGTTTCGCGTAAACCTGCGGTATCGATAAGCCGGAAGGCATTCCCTTTGATATGGATCACTTCTTCAATCGTATCGCGCGTGGTTCCGGCAATATCGCTCACAATCGCCCGTTCTTCCTTTAGAAGCGCATTGAGAAGGGTAGATTTGCCCGCGTTCGGTTTCCCGAGGATGGCTACTGCTACTCCATTTTTTACGGCGTTTCCGTACTGAAAACTTTCGATGAGGGCATTAAGTTTGTCTTCAATTTTATGGAGAAGTTCGGTTAAAGACGTTCTGTCGGCAAACTCCACATCTTCTTCGGCGAAATCGAGTTCCAGTTCAATTAAAGAAACAAAATTCAGCAGATCGGTTCTGAGGACTGATATTTCATTGGTAATTCCTCCTTTCAGTTGATTAAGCGCCACCTTTCTCGAAGCTTCATTTTCTGAAGCGATAAGGTCGGCAATAGATTCGGCCTGTGACAGGTCGATACGTCCGTTCATAAAAGCGCGCATCGTAAACTCACCGGCTTTGGCCATTCTTGCGCCGTTTTTAAGCAGAACTTCTAGGATTTTCTTGCCGATATAAGGCGAGCCGTGGAATGAAATTTCCACAGAATTTTCGGTGGTAAAGGTTTTGGGTGCCAGAAATACAGAAACCATTACTTCATCCACCGTTTCATCGCTGTCTTTGATGAAACCGTAATGAACCGTGTGCGATTTGGCTTTCTCAAGGTTCTTCCCTTCAAAAACTTTGTTCACGATGCCCACTGCATAATCACCCGAAAGGCGGATGATGCCGAGCGCACCCATTCCGTTGGCTGTGGCTAAAGCACAAATTGTGTCGTTGTACATGCTGCAAAATTACGGAATAATTCCTGTTTTCAGGAGCAAGAGGTTTCGGGCTTTATTCGGAGACCCGTCCCGCTATCCGCTTTATCTTTTTAGGCAGCAGCAAATTCGGCGCTATAAAAAGGATGCCGCTACTATCGGGGCTATAACTAAGTGTATCTTTTTTAACAACCTCCGAAGTTTTTCTTTCTAATAATTTGTGACTGAAACGCATAAAAAAGTGCAGAAAACTGCACTTTTTATCTTATTATTAAGAGGTTTTAAAGCGGTTTTACCTGCTCGAGGAACCATTCTTTCACCTCACCTTCCAGATCATTTTCAAGTTTTACCCTGCACCATTCGTGGTAGCTGTTTAGCCAGTCTTTTTCAGGCTGGGTAAGCAAGGATGTTGCAATCACATTTCTGTCGAACGGACAGATCGTTAAGGTCTCAAATTCATAGAAAGTACCGAATTGAGTGGTCTGACTTTCCTTTACTGCAATAAGATTTTCGTGACGGATTCCGTAATGATTTTCCCAGTAAAAACCAGGCTCATTGGAAAGCACCATTCCCGGAATCAGTTCCTGGAAATTCATGTCTTTGCGGATGTTTTGCGGACCTTCGTGTACGTTCATGAAACTTCCCACACCGTGGCCGGTTCCATGGTTGTAATCTTTGGCTTCGTTCCAGAGTGCAAGTCTTGCAAACGCATCCAGCTGAACGCCGCGCGTGCCTTTCGGAAACTTCACCATAGAAAGCTGAATCATCCCTTTTAACGCCAAAGTACAGTTGTGTTTGAATTCATCAGATACCGCGCCTAAAGCCAAAGTTCTGGTGATATCGGTTGTTCCTTCGAGGTACTGGCCTCCTGAATCTACAAGGATTGAAGAATCATTGGTCACCGGTTTGCTACCCTCTTTAGGAGCCGAATAGTGCATGATCGCACCATTTTCGATATAACCTACGATGCTGCCGAAACTTTCGCCCACGAAGTTTTTGCCTTCAGCACGGAAGCCTCTCAGTTTTTCACCAATGGAATATTCGGTCATTTCTTCTTTACCCGCCTGATGGGTAAGCCAATAAAGGAACTTGACCATCGCTACGCCATCGCGCTGCATTACGGTACGGAAACCTTCGAGTTCGGAGGCGTTTTTCACTGCTTTCATCAGATTGCCGGGAACTGGGGCTTTGATGAACTGATTGTCAGATTTTAAAGCTTCAAAAATCGACTGGTTGCTGTTGGGTGAAATAAGGACTGTTTCATTTTTAATGTTCTGAAGTTCGGTGAAGAATTCTTCGTAAGGCATCATTTTCACCAAAGATTCATCCATCTGTTTTCTGGCTTCTACTTCCAGTTTTTCAAGATCCACGAAGAGTTTAGCTTCATTTTTAGTCAGAATGATATATCCTAAAAACACAGGATTCGACTGTACATCGCTTCCTCTTAAGTTTAAAGTCCACGCAACATCATCAAGACTGGAAATAATATGAACTGAAGCGCCGAGGCCTTCCATTTTCTGGCGGATATCTGCGAGCTTTTCTGCAACCGATTTTCCGGCTCTCTCTACCGGATGAACAAATATTGGGTTTTTCTTAGCGCTGGGATTTCTGTCGGTCCAGATTTCTTTCAGCAATGGCTGGTCTTTTAAAGTAATATTTTTCGCGGAAAGCTTTTCCTGAAGCATTTCCCAATTGGAGTTGGAAGTTGCCAGAGCATTTACTGCAACGCTACCGTTCTGAGGAATTTCAGCGATAATCCAGTCGATATAGTGTGGCGTTTCTTCTTCACCTTCCTTCATCAGATCAATACCGGAACCCTGAAGTTCTTTCGGTGCCTGAACAAAATACCGTCCATCAGTCCATAAACCTGCCTTATCCGCAGTAATTACCACAAAACCTGCTGAACCTGTAAATCCTGAAAGCCAGCTGCGTTCCTGCCACTCCTCCGGGAGGTACTCGCTCATATGTGGATCTGCGGAATAAACGATAAATGCGTCGATTTGGTTTTCCTGCATTTTTTGGCGTAATGCCGATATTTTTTCTGATGAGGTCATAATTTTAAAATTTGGTGTGAATTTACGAAGAAATTGAGGATTCAGAAACCCATATTTCTTAAATTTTCTTTTAAATCCAGGGAAATGAATTTAGAAAACTGATATTTCAATATAAAAAATGCACCGAATATTTCGGTGCATCCATCATCAGTTAGAAACTGATTGAGTATTATTTTTTGCCTGCAGCTTGCATTGCAGCTTCTTTGGCTTTAAATTCCTGGTATTTTGCTTCTTTTTTGTTAGACATATATAAGCCTTTCAGCAAAGAAACCGCGTCGATATTCTGCTGGTCGCTTTCGTACCATTTCTCAGCGTAAGGAAGTGCTGCAGCAAGTCTTGCTCTTCTTGCCTCGATAATCTTATTTGCAGCTTCTGTTTTTCCTGCTTTTTTAGCTGCATTGTAATCTTCAATCGCTTTGGCATCGTCACCCATAGTAACATAGGTAAGGTTTTGCCACGCCTGAGCGAAAGCCGGATTCAACTCTACCGCTTTTTTGTACGATTTCACTGCTTCTGCCTCTGTTGCAGGATCCTTGCTCTGAAGAACTCCCAGGTTGTACCAGTTATTGGCATCTGACGGATTTTTTTCGGTCTGCACTTTCAGGTTTGCAATAAACTGATCCATCTTACCGGATTTGTAATAAGCAGTTCCCTGAAGTTCTGTAAGCTTGGAATTTGACGGGAATTTTTTCAATCCTTTCTCAATGAGTGCTAAAGCGTCATCATATTTTTCAGCATCTACCATCAGTGCTGCATTGGTTTCGTACAGCTCTTTTTCAATACTTATTGAAGTTTCGCTGGTAAAATCGGAATATTCTGAAGTTGCTCCCATCTTTTTGTTAAGATCCCAGGTTACTTTGTCCAACGGCTCTACTTCACCTGATTTTTTATTCTTAGCAAAATATGTGGTTGAAACACCTGTATATCCGGAGTTGATGAGTTCATTATACACCTCGATTGCTTCATTCTTTTTATCAGCAAGCGCATAATTTAGCCCCGAGTAATACAGATACTGTTTGTTATCCTGCCCGCCTGCTTTCAAGAGATCATAAACCTCTCTGAATTTTGGTGCTGCTGCAGCATAATTTTTTGATGTATAAGCATTCATCGCGGTTTTATTGGCAGCTTCAATAAGTGGGTTAATGGTGTTGCCAATCTTGCCTGTTAAGACAGGAAGGTAAGTATCTTCTTTCAGTCCCTGAGTTCCTGACTGATCTGCGGCTGCTTTACCCACATAATACACTTTGTTTTTGCTGCTGTCTTTACCGGTATATATTTTTTCTTTACCAAGTTCGCTCATTTTCGCGAGGTAAGCTGCACCTTCTGCGTTTTTACCTGATTTTAAAAGCGCCAAACCTTTTGCATAATAATACTGCTCCAGAACAGCAGGCTCTACCAAATAGGTTTTACCACCCATTACTGCTTCGGCTGCAGCAATCTGCGAGTTGGTAGCCGCAACATCGCCAGCGTCAATGGCTTTCACTGCCGCCGCGATTTCCTTTTTTTGTGCAAATGCAACAGTTGCCGAAACTAATGCAATGCTGAAAAATATTTTTTTCATTATATTAATTTTAAAAAAATTGGTTTACTGTTAGTTTTCATCATCGGTAGTTCCCTCTTCTTTTTCTTTCGCTATTCTGTTATTTTCTTTTTCCTCTTCTTCTTCAATTTTCTTCAGGTGAGCTTCATCGCCAATATTGCTGATGGCGTTGTCGCCGGTCTGAGGCACGTCGCTGAATTCAGGAAGTGCAGATGCCACAGCACCCGGAAGCGGTTCCTGAGTATTTTCCTCTTCTTCTTCCACATCTTTATCCATTTCCACTTTCGCTATGGCAGCAATAGAATCGTTATTTTTGAGGTTGATGACCTTCACGCCCTGGGTGTTTCTTCCCATTACGCGCATTTCATCCATACCCATTCTTATGGCTACTCCAGATTTGTTGATGATCATCAATCCGTCTTCGTCAGTTACATTCTGAATGGCGATCAGATTACCTGTTTTCTCGGTGATATTCAAGGTAATTACCCCTTTTCCGCCACGGTTAGTAACACGGTAATCTTCTACCGCCGTACGTTTACCGTAACCTTTTTCTGAAACGACCAAAACAGTTTCATTCTGCACATCATTTACTACAATCATGCCAATAACTTCGTCGTTATCTTCAAGCGAAATACCACGTACACCGATCGATCCACGGCCTACTGCTCTGGCTTTTTCTTCAGGGAAACGGATACATTTTCCGTTTTTGGTCGCAATCATAATTTCGGAATTACCATTCGTTAATCTTGCCCCTAATAACTGGTCGTTATCACGTATTTCGATGGCGTTTACCCCATTGGTTCTCGGTCTTGAATAAGCCTCGAGGGAAGTTTTCTTGATGGTTCCGTTCTTGGTAATCATCAACACATTCATCTGGTTCACATAATCTGTATCTTTCAGATCGTTTGTTCTGATGTATGCTTTAATTTTATCGTCGGGTTCAATATTAATTAAGTTCTGAACTGCTCTTCCTTTAGCTGTTTTGGAACCTTCAGGAATTTCGAAAACCCTAAGCCAGAAACATTTTCCTTTTTCGGTGAAGAAAAGCATGTACTGGTGATTGGTAGCAGCCACAATATATTCGAGGAAATCTTCGTCTCTTGTGGTTGCTGCGCGGTTTCCTACGCCGCCGCGGCTCTGGATTTTATATTCTGAAAGCGAAGTTCTTTTGATATAACCCGCGTGCGAAATCGTAAGAACAACTTTTTCGTCGGGAATTAAGTCTTCAATCGACATTTCGCCGCCTGAATAATCGATTTCTGAACGTCTCTCGTCGCCGTACTTCTCTTTCATTTCAAGAAGTTCAGCTTTAATAATTTCGAATCTTCTGGACTCGTTTGCAAGAATGTCTTCGTAATCTTTAATCAAATTCATGATTTCTTCATACTCTGCACGGATCTTGTCGAGTTCCATTCCGGTTAACCTCGCCAATCTGAGATCCAGAATGGCCTGTGCCTGAATTTCTGAAAGATCGAATTCTTTCATCAAACCTTCTTTCGCTTCAGCAGGATTCGCGCTGTGACGAATAATGGCAATCGCTTTATCCAGATCATCCTGGGTGCCGATTACCTTCATGAAACCTTCAAGAATATGAGCGCGTTCTCTGGCTTTTCTAAGCTCGTACTCGGTTCTTCTGATCACGATTTCGTGACGGTGATCTACAAAATGATAAATGATGCTTTTCAGGTTAAGCTGCTCCGGTCTTCCTTTTACCAGCGCAATATTATTGACACTGAAAGAGGTCTGAAGCGAAGTATATTTATAAAGCATATTCAGAACTACGTTCGGAATTGCATCATTTTTAAGTTCGTAAACGATTCTAAGCCCCTGTCTGTCGGATTCATCACGGATTTCGTAGATTCCCGGGATCTTTTCTTCTTTTACCAGTTCAGCAGTTCTGGCAATCATTTCTGCTTTGTTGACCTGGTAAGGAACTTCGGTTACAATAATAGCATTTCGGTTTCCAATTTCTTCGAAATTTACTTTCGCACGGAGAACGATGCGGCCTTTTCCGGTATGGAAGGCATCGCGAACACCGTCGTAACCATAAATAATTCCGCCGGTAGGGAAATCCGGAGCGATGATGTGCTTCATGAGCTCATCAATCGTAATTTCGTTATTATCGATATAGGCAACGATTGCATCAATACTCTCTGAAAGGTTATGGGGCGCCATATTGGTCGCCATACCCACAGCGATACCTGACGCACCGTTTACCAGAAGATTCGGGATTTTAGTAGGCATTACGGAAGGCTCCGTCAATGAATCATCAAAGTTATTCTGGAAATCTACGGTTTCTTTGTCGAGATCAGCCAAAACATCGTCTGCAATTTTTTTGAGTCTTGCCTCGGTATAACGCATTGCTGCCGGCGGATCCCCGTCCATCGAGCCGAAGTTACCCTGTCCATCAATCTGCGGATAACGCAGACTCCACGGCTGGGCCATACGCACCATTGCATCATAAACAGAGGAATCGCCATGCGGGTGATATTTACCAAGAACATCACCGACAATTCTTGCAGATTTTAAATGTTTTCTGTTCGAAAAAACATTCAGATTGTACATTCCGTATAAAACTCTTCTGTGAACCGGCTTTAAGCCATCTCTTACATCGGGTAAAGCTCTGGAAACAATTACCGACATCGAATAATCGATATAAGAGGATTTCATTTCATCAACAATGTTGATAGGAATTAACCTTTCTCCTTCTTTATGCATAATATTTTTTAATAAAATGAAAATCAAGCACTTATGTTAATGCGTGATCATTCTTTTCTTTCTAATTTTAAGAACGTGCTAATTTACGAAAAATTTAGCGATTTTTGCGCTATAAATTTATCAACAAAACTTAAAAAAAACTTAAAAGCAATGAGCATTCTGAGCCTTACCTTTCACACGCCCGCCGATCTTGTGGCATCATGGGATGAGTACATAAAAACCGATCTCGAAAATATGGTTGAAAACCTTATGGATGTTGAAAAATATATACTCTCTGAAGTAGAAAGTGATATGATCAGCGAAGGCAAGAACACAAACCTTCTGTTGATATTTGACGACATAGAAAAACGTCAGGAATTTATTGATATCGAATTTAAAAATATCACCGAACGTATTGAGGCAAAATTCGGGCAGGAAGTTATGATTTTTGAAACTTTTCTAAACCAGAAGAAAAACAGATTTTAACAACAGGATAACAAAAAAATATAGTTA
>NZ_DAMBHK010000047.1:0-18589 GCF_032060305.1 Kaistella sp.
AGGTAATGAGAGATTGTTCCCATGTTTTGGTTTTCGCAGCCTGGGACAATTATTCCGCAGAAAAAATCGACAAAGTTTTTGATTATCATACCGATGTAAGAGAATTGCCACGCGGTCGTTTCAGCAGTTATACAGATCAACTGAAAGTGATCTACGGCGCGCAGACCGCAGAAGAAAATTTCGATCACACTGCAAGACAGACTTACATCGCATTAGGTTTGGCTATGGCACAGGCGGCGGAACTGAAAATTGACAGCACTCCTGCCGAAGGTTTCAGCAATGAAGTGGTCGATGAAATTCTGGGTTTAAAAGAATTGGGACTGAAAAGTGTAACTTTACTGTACTTAGGATACAGAGATGCGGAGAACGACTGGCTTTCAAAAATGAAAAAAGTTCGTATCCCAATGGATGAATTCATCATCAAAAAATAATTTAGAAAATCGCTAAATCCGCCATGAATCAACACAAAACTCCACAACTCGGTAATCAACTATGTTTCCCTTTGTATGTTATCGCAAAGGAAATCACAGGTCTTTACCGTCCGTTACTTGAAGAACTTGATATTACATATCCGCAATATCTTGTAATGATGGTACTTTGGGAGCATCAGCGGCTTACGGTAAATCAGATTGGTGAAAAACTTTTTCTAGACAGCGGTACGATAACTCCAATCTTGAAAAGGCTGGAAGCAAAAGCTTATATTGTACGGCAAAGAAAAATTGAGGATGAGCGTGTTGTAGAAATTTCCTTGACTGATGAAGGTGAAAGGCTTCAGGACAAAGCTTGCCTGATTCCCGAAAAGATGAATGATAGGTTGAATCTTTCGGAAACTGATGTACAAGAACTGAAACAGGCGATTTCTAAACTTTTAGATAAAATAAATAAAAAATAAAAAAAGCAATGAAAACATTATACACAACTAGCGTCACCGCAACAGGCGGACGCGACGGACACGTAAAAAGTGATAACGGAATTCTGGAACTCGATGTACGCACTCCCAAATCGCTTGGTGGAAAAAATGATGATTATGCCAACCCCGAAATGCTTTTCGCCGCAGGATATGCGGCCTGTTTCGACAGTGCCTTGAATCTGATGATTAGAAAATCGAAATCTGCGGCGGGCGAAACAAAAGTAAATGCCAAAGTTGGCATCGGACAAACCGAAAACGGTGGTTTTGGTCTGGAAGTAGAACTGGATGTGAATGTGCCCGGAGTATCACTGGAAGAGGCGCAGTCTTTAGTGGAACAGGCCCATCAGGTGTGTCCCTACTCTAATGCGACAAGAAATAATATTGAAGTAACGCTAAAGGTTACCAATAATTAATCTTACGCTGTAAAACATAAAATAAAAATCGGCAGACTTCAAAGAAGTTTGCCGATTTTGTGACCCGGAAGGGACTCGAACCCCCAACCCTCAGAGCCGAAATCTGATATTCTATCCAATTGAACTACCGAGCCATTAAAAATTTTTGATGATGAATTTTAAATTAAATCCTCATTAATTTTTTAAAAAGAAATCTTCACACCTCCCAAAAACTGCGCTCCCAGAACTTTATATCCTTTGAAAGTCTGATAATTCGTGTTCAGTAAATTATTTCCGAGTGCAAAAATACTGAAATTTTTGTGAATTTTGTACTCCGCAGACAGATTTAAATCTGCAAAGCCCCCAACTTTATCATCGGTATTCTCTTCTGACAGAAATAAATTAGGCGAAGTTCCTGATTCTGTGAAAGAAAAAGAATTTGTGGTTTTATCGGATCCGAAAATCGCTTTCGCGCCCAGATGAAGTTTTTTGCCAAATAGTGAATATTTACCTCCCAAACTACCTTGCAATAAAGGTTTATTGTAAATGTGTTCGTAGTTGTCGAGGTCATATTTCGCGAAATATATTTCGCCATCAAGAACCAAATTGGCCAGCGGAAAAAACTGAATACTTCCTTTCACTTCGCTTACCGTTCCGTTATCATAAACAGCAGAGAACGTATTGGCAAAGTCGTATGGCGCACGGTTTAGCGTAAAAGCGTCATCAAAAAGACCATTGGCACGGAAGAACATAATATCATTCATTTTTCCGTAACCTGCGCTCACATCATATTTAATCATCTGACTTACATCGCCGCGCAACCCGATATACCCTTTGTATTTGGTTTCTGTTGCACGAAGTTCCTGGTCCGAAACGAGATACGGATTTTCTTCCAGCATATTTGCATAGGTATTCATTTTCAAACCGCCTTCTACGCCGGCATAAAATTTAAATTCGTCTGTAGCCGCAAACTGTAGTTCAGCTTTTGGGAACCAGTAGGTTTTATTGTTTTTAACTTCTTCTGCAAGAATATTATTTGAATTTTTAGCATTCAGGAAAGAGAAATCCGATCCGATCATCAGATAAGATTTTCCTTTGAAGAAAGTCATTTTCGGCGATAGAGTCGCATTTAAAAAATTTGAAGAATTTTCATTCAGAAGTGAAAATTCAGATTTCACGGTTTCGAGATTAATCCCGAGGTCTGCGTTAAACATCATATCATTTACGGGCAGCTCTACTCCATGTTTCGAAAGATTCAGCAAAATTTCTGCCTGGGTTTCCTTAGCATCGAAATGATCACCAAGAAAAGATGATTTGATACGGATGTCGTTCAGGATTTCATTGGAATAAAAATCGTAATATCCGTTGACTTTGAAACGGTTGGTTTTCTGGTTAATATTGATATCTGAAGCAGGTTTTAGGGCATAAATTCCGTAATAATTATAATCATTCAGCCCGTAATCAGCATTCACGTTGATTTTTCCTTTGTCGCCATAAGAATTTAAATAAAGGCCAAAGTTTCCGGTGTTTTGTTTTGAAGTCCAGTCGTATTCTTTCGTAAGTCCTTTGGTTGAAAGAAAATGGAGATCAGCACCAACCTGAATATCGTTTTCGAGCGTGGTAGAAATATTACCGTCGGCCAGAATTTTTCCGAAATTCCCCATTCCGATCTGGAAATAATTGTCCTGATAACTCGCATCGAATTTCGGTGAAATATCTTCGCCCTGAATGGTTGAAGTTTTAAAATCCGAAGCAGCCGGAACATTGGTAATATTATATTTCAGGTTCAGCGAATCCTGGGTTTTCTTTTCTTTTGGCGGATAGTTTTTCTCGGTTTCCACTGAAGTTTTTTTCTTTTCGATTTTCTTCACTTCAGGTTCGCGTTTGCGGTCCAGAATGAGTTTTTCTTCTTTAATCTGCGAAAAAACAGCGGTAGAAGAAACCAACATTCCCAATAAAAATATATTTTGAATTCTTAAATTCATATTTTCTGTTTTAAAACCTTTTGGGTTTAGCGTTATTTTTTAATCTGACTTTTCACTTCTTTGGCCTCGGCAACAATTTCAGGGAAATCCTGATAGTTTGCGATAATCTGATCGACCGTATAACTCGCCTGGTAATTATCTTTCAGACCGATGTAATTTTTGGCCATCAGCACCAGCGATTTTGCACCCCAATATTCTTCGGAAGCATAGTTGTTGGCCAGTTTAAAGATGGTTTCGTTGGATGATTTAAAGGCTTTGGCTTTGTTCTGGTAAAATGCTTTTGCATATAAAGCTTCCGCGGCAACTTCGGTATTCGATGATTTTTCAAGGGCTGTGTAAGCCGACTTAGCTTCACTGTCTTTCCCTCTGTTCATCAGGCTTCTTGCTTTAATTACTTTGGCCTGTTCGATAACAGACGCCGGATTTTTGGAATTGGCAAGCACCAAATCCGCAAAAACTTCTGCTTTGGTGAAGTTTTTCTCTGCCGCAAAAATCTTCATCAGTTCCAGATTCGCGAAGTTTTGCAGATTCACGTTGGTGGAATTCGAAAGTGGCTCCAGATATTTTTTGGCTTCGTTGGTATTATTCTGTTCCAGATAAATCTGTGCAAGTCTTGTTTGCGCATCTTCCTGATAATCGTTCTGTACATTCGCAACTTCCTGCAGCACCAAAAGTGCTTTTGCAGCGTTTGCAGTCTGGTAATAACTTTCGCCCAGCTCGTATTGTGCCTGGTAAAGGCCATCTCCCGTAGGATTCTGGGTTAAATATTTTTCGTAAAGCGGAATTGCCTTTTTGTAATCTTTGGCTGCGTAATAGTTTTTGGCACTATTCAGGTTGATTTCATCAAGTTCGGAAGCATCAATCTTCACTCCTAAACTTCGCGCAAAGTTTTCATAACCTGCAGTATCACCGTTTTTCACGTAAATCGGACGCGAAGCCTGAACAATTTTACTGGCATAAGCCGTGTTTCTGTACTGGTTTCCGAGTGATTTTAATTCAGAAAGCGCTTTGTCGTTCTGGTTGAGATCGATATAATTCTGTGCGCGGTAAATTTGTGCGTTGGCAACCAAATCTTTATCAGAACTGTTACGGATCACCTGTGAAAAATAATCGTTGGAGCTGTTGTAATCGTCGTTTGCAGCATACGCTGTAGCAATTTCGTACTGCGCGTCATCAATATATTCAGAGTTTTTATACTGCAAAATCAGCTTTTTAAGTGAAGAAATTTTTGCTTCAGTATCGCCTTTAAAACCAAGCGCCATGGCTTTTTGGAATAAGGTATAATCGTCTGCATTTTCCGCCTTGTCATAAATTGCGATTGCTTCATTCAGCTGATTGTCTGCATAATACGTATCAGCCAAACGCAATTCTGCATCATTTTTAAAATCTGATTTCGGGTTTTTCAGGTATTGTGTAAAATACTGTTTAGCTTTATCGAATTTTTTTGACTTGAAATAAGCATAACCCAAATCATAGGTCAGTTGCTGTTTTTCAGGGAAATCCTGATTCAGAAGTTTTTCGTAGCGTACAATTGCTGAAGGATAATTCCCTTTCTGGTAATACGTCTGGGCTAACCAATACGTCGCGCGGGTATTGAACTCTTTATTGATATTAAATTCCAGACTGCGCATCAAATAGGTTTCGGCCTCATCGAAATTGCCTTTGTTGAATTCTTCTGTTCCCAATAAGAATGACACTTCCTGATCAATTTTATTGAGTTCCGGGGTGGAATTCGGCATTTTGTCGATCGCGCTCAAAGTTCCTCTGTAATCGCCGGAGTAAAGGTAAGATTTCACTAAAAGTGATTTCATTTCCTCGGTTTCTGAACTTCTTGGGTATTTATTGATGTAATTCTGGATCACTACCGGCGCAGATTCGAAGGGATTTCCAATGTCATAACTAAGTTTTGCATACTGCACATGAGCGAGCTGCTGAACTTTTGGATCATAACTCATCTGATACGCCGAACGGAACGCAGAAAGGGCTTCCTGCTTTTTACCGACTTCAAGGTAAGCGTTACCCAATTGATAATATGCATTCTGAGAAGTGGCAGAATTGCTGTTGATGAGCTGGTTATAGTAAGAAACTGCTTCGTCGTACTTTTTAAGCTGCGCCGACACAAATCCCATTTCGTACAAATCGCTTTCTGAAGGGTTTGGTTTGCTTTCCAGATAATTCTTAAGATGCGGATAAGCCGATGCGTAATCGCCTTTCATGAAATAACTCTCGCCGATAATTTTGTGAACTTCGCTTTTATAATCTGCTGAAATTGGTTCTCTCAGCAGATAATTTCCCTCTTCAATAGCTTTATCGTAATTTTTTTCGTTGAAGTACATCTGCACGTAATACGGTTTTACCAAACGTGCATATTTTTCGTCGTCTTTAATCTGATCAAAGAAAGTGAAAGCTTCATCATTCTGCCCGTCAGCATAATAAAGGTGGCCGAGCATATACGCAATATCAGATTTGTCGGTGTCTTCGGCATTTTTATAAGCTTCTTCCAGGGCTTCAATAGCACCTGCAGAATCTCCGGTCATGAATTTTGCATAACCTAGTTTCATGATATACTGCGTATTTTCGTCTTTCGAAAGCTGGTACTGGTTAACGTTATTTAATGTTTCCAGTGCTTTATCAAAATCTTTTTGCGCCAGATAATAATCTGCCAGCGGTAGGTTTGCCTGCGCAAAATAAGCGGAGTTCGGATATTCTTTAATAAAAGCTTCCAGGCCCTGTTCTGCATGATTTTTTCTTAAAATCACCCCAATCACATTGTCAAAAAACTGCGAGGCTTCTTTTCTGGATTTAGAAAGTGCGCCGTTGTAGAAATACTGGCGGGCATATTCGAACTGAGAAGCGCTGTAGATTTTGTTCTGGTAAAGATTTTCGGCAAGACTGAAGCGATAATTTTCACGGTCGCTGAAATATTGGGATTGCTGGGCATCAGATAATCCGTAATAGAAAATGGCTGCCGCAATAATAATTTTTTTTGAATTCATTTAATCCTGGTTTTCAGAAAGGTGTTGAATTGAATAGGGAGCGTTGCATAAAGGAAGAGAATCCTCACCGCTTTCCACAATTAGTCAACGAAAATAAGGAAAACTTATTGCCTGCACAATATAAATTACATATTGTGGAAATGTGGATAACTGTATTTTTTTTAACAGGAGTCTATTGAAAATGAGTTAAAAAACAATCGTCTTAATTACGGTTTTTCATCAGAATCCAGCCTTGCCGCTGTTCAGATTTTTGCGTCACCGGATCGAACCATGTCGCGGTATACCAATACGTTGAAGTTGGCAACGAACGACCCGAAAACTTACCGTCCCACACTACTTTTCTCTTGTCTGTTGATTCGAAAACTTTATTTCCGTACCGGTCTACAATGATTACGGAAACACTTTCCATTTTGTCAAGATTATCAATTTTCCAGACATCATTAATTCCATCAGCATTTGGACTGAATGCATTGTTGATTTTAATAAAATAGATGGTTTTGGGTTCTCCAAGACAGCCGGTCGCAGATTCCACCTGTATTTCGTAAGAGGCAGCGGTTGGATTCATCAAAATATTTGAAGACTTCGCAACACCGTTGAAATAATATTTATAGGGTTTCACACCGCCATTTGCGATGACTTCAATGGAACTGTTGGTTTGGTTTACCACTTCTATTTTAGGCTGATTTTCATCCGAAACCGTAAAATTATGGGTATAAGTACAGCCATCTGCATTGGTTAATTCCACTGAATAGTTTCCGGTTTTTGTAATCAGCACCGTTGGTGAAGTTTCGCCGGTACTCCAGGTTCTTGTAGGATTTTCAGGTCCGGCATCAACCGTTAAAGTTTCTCCGTAACAGATATAATATTTGCTTTCGAGGGTTGATGATTTCGTTGGAGTATTTACTTTGAGATTGATTATTCCTGAGGACGCACAAAAACCCGGAACGCTGATTCTCACATACACCTTTTGTGCAAAAGCAGTTTCGTTGGTATAATTTGCCGCGATCGGCTGGGTGAAATTCACATCTTTAAAATATTCGAAAACAGCGTTTGGATCGGTACTGAAAACCGTCTTTTTTGAATTGAGATCAAATGCAGTTTTTCCGTCGAAATCTGTATCACAAACTACAAAATTAGTTTCAGAAACAAGTAAAGGAGTATTTGCACCTTTAACAAAAGTCACAGTCTGAACATCCGAAAAGCAGCCTGTAGCCTTATCTTTTATTAAAAACTTAACTGTTATAGGCAATACCGACACATCGAAGTTTGGAGGAAGCGCATTACCAAGCTCATCGGTAAATGTATATTGACCAGCGTTATTGATCACCGCGTTCTGGAAATACTGAAGTGTATAATTAAGTTCGGAACAAACGATAATCTGCGAAACCAGCGCCGCAGGTTTGGGATTAAACTGTAAATCGAAGTTTACCACATCACCACAGTTCGAATTATAGGTGATTTTGATATATGGTTTTGTACCAAAAACAGAAGCATCATAATTCGCAACCTGTGCCGGCGTGAGCAATGTTCCGTTTTGAGCATAATACTCCAGTGAAACGCTTACTTCAGGCCCCGCATTGACCAGATCAGTCACGTTTCTGGTAAGATTGAAAACATTATTACCCTGACAGTTTTTCATTACAACCGGATTCTGCGCAACAATCTGAGGTTTTCGGTACACCCTGAGAATAATATCATTTGAATTTGCAAAACAGGAAGAATTCGTTTTGCTGATCAACCTGGCATAAATGGTATAATCGCCAATAATGCTGGTCCAGAAATAGCCTGCAGCATTTAAATTGGCTCCGGGACCATTCGACACCACAATCTCTGAGTTATCTGATTTGTTATAAAATTTAACATCGTACTGGTTCGCCGGATCCAGAATAGATTTAATATAGTTGAAATCGAATCTGTTTGGATTGTTGTCTGTACCGGCACAACGTTCCTGAATCGGCACCTGCGGAACTGCGATCGCAGGACCTGAAGTAAAAGTCACCAAAGTATTGGCAGAACAGGAAGCTCCTAAAAACGTGGTTTTAACGTTCACCGATTTGGTAACATCCACCGCCGTTCCGTTGCCCGCCGAAGTTCCGTCAACATAAGTGTAGGTAAAGGTGTAATAACCCGGAAAATTCTGTTCAAACGCAGCTTTCAAGTCGAAAAACGGCTGCGATGAACAGGTAGAAATATGCATGGCATTGGTAACCGAAATAAAATAAACCGGCGATCCTCCTGTGATACAAGACATATTATCGTTACCATCCTTTACGGCAAAACTTAAGTTCGCGATTTGATTCGCATTAACCACATAATTTTCCGGATTCGTAACCAAAGTATTCGCAGGTCCTTCGTAGAAATACACATTATACTTCTCTAAGCCCGACGCCGGATCGTATTTCGGGTAAATAAGCTGATATAGATTTACGGTTTTTGTCGCAGCCGGAACCGCTGAATTGTCGCAAACTACCGCCGGATTAGAGTTAAGTGGAGCAGGAAGTTTTTCGCTGAGATATTCCAGCTGGTTACTGTCGGAACCCGAGGCGCATACTGTACCATCCGGTTTTTTAACTTTCACATAAAATTTACCAGGTGAATCAGTAACCCTGCTCAGATAAATTTCCTGATTAGTACTGATGATTGTTGGGTTCCCTACCCGATACCATTCGTATTTCAGCGCAGCATCAAAATTGGTGATTTTCATGATGACCTGGCAGTTATCAAGCTGTTTGGCGATGACCGGAGTCAGGGCTTTTCTGAAAGTAATATCATCCGAAACCATCGGACCGACCTGGGCTCCGGAAGGATCGTGATAAGTGACTTCAACTTTCAGCACTTCATTATCATTGGGAACAAATCCAGAAAGTGTATTTCCGGTTTCCGCAAGTTGGGTAGTGTTACGGAACCATTTAAATTTTGGCGTAAGATTCTGATTTGGAGTAAAAAGCCAGGCTTTCCCTTCACTTTTCCACGGACCGTTGTTGTAATTATAAGCGGTATTGCTATGCGTGGGAACTTTAAAATTAGTGGCATCCTCATTCTGAATACCCAATATTGCATTATAAGTATCCTCTATTTTGTTATTGACGTAAATAACAATTCTTCCGTCTTCGAGCAACAAAACATTACTGAAATAACTGCTACTTGAAATTCCGCCTGTGCCATCAGTCCGGATTTGATTCTGGAAAGAAACAATAAGACCGTTCACACCACCTACATTTATATTTTTGTACAGATAAATTACACTTGAATTCTGCGAACGTGGGACCAGATCTGTATATCCGAAAAAAATCTGCGCAAGATTAAGCTCCTGAGAAGCATTGTTTTTAAAAATTTTGTTATACTCCTTAGAAGGAAGTGCTGAATAGGTATTATATCCCGTAACTCCGCTGTAGGTACGGTCTGTATAGGTATTGATGTCTTTAAGATTCTCCAGTTCAGGATTGTTGGTAAACACGAGTCTTCCGTTGCTGCCCATCACCGCTTTAGTATAATCTTTTCCGTAAAAACTAAAGGTAAAACCAATCGGAAAGGATTCACTGAATTTATTAGAACCCGTTGCCGGAAAGTTGATAGGGATTGAGCCAGCAGACAATGGAAACGCAGAAGGCAAAACACTTGTCATTTGATAATCGCCCGTGGAAGTAGCCACCGCATCCACTTTTAAATTGAAACTTTCGCCAGTACAGAAATACTGCTGTGCAGGATATGCTGCATTATCCGCAGGATTAATAAGATTTACAGATTGGGTAAAGCCTGAGACAAATGATAATATAAAGAGTAAAAAATAAATCTTCCGCATCAAAAAAATGTTTGGACAAAATTACGACATTATTAAGAACCAAAAATTTACCATTTTTATTATCCTGAAACAAAAAAAATATGATTTTTAGAATTTTCTTTTACATTTGTGTAAATTATCTTTTTTATGAATCAGCTTTTCAGAAGAAAACAGTACAGTGAAAGCGAGCACTCATCGGGGTTGCTGCGTGTTTTGGGAGTTTGGGATATTGTATTTTTCGGAATTGCAGCCATCATTGGCGCAGGAAGTTTCAGCAGTTTGGGCGAAGCGGTTTTCCGTGGCGGGCCCGGCGTGATCATCCTCTATGTCATCTGCGGTTTTGCCTGCGGTTTTACAGCACTCTGCTATGCCGAATTTGCCAGCCGGATTCCCCAGGCCGGCTCTGCGTACACGTATGCCTACGCGAGTTTCGGTGAATTGATTGCCTGGATTATAGGATGGGCTTTAATTATGGAATATTCTTTCGGAAACATTTATGTTGCCTTTTCCTGGAGCGATTATTTCACGAGCTTTATGGAAAGAATCGGGATTCACATTCCTGATTATTTAACCTGCTCCTATACCGAAGCCAAAAAAGCATTTCTTGGCGGTTCTGAAAACAAAGAACTTCTGAATGCGTGGAACAGCGCACCCCTCATAGGGAATTTAAAATTTATTGTGGATGTACCTGCTTTGGTCATCAATGGTTTAATTACCTGGCTTTGTTATGTCGGCGTGAAGGAATCTAAAAATTTTAATAATATTTTTGTTCTTCTCAAGCTTTTTATCATCCTGCTCGTGATTGCGGTGGGCGTCGCTTATCTTAACACCGATAACTGGTTTCCGGCAAGTGCTGACACTGGAGTTCCTTCATTTATGCCTAATGGTTTTACCGGAGTTATGAGCGCCGTTTCGGGAGTCTTCTTTGCTTATATCGGTTTTGATGCTTTAAGTGTTTTATCTGAAGAAACTAAAAATCCTCAGAAAAATCTGCCCCGCGGAATGATTATTTCGCTGGTATTGTGCACGGTAATTTATATTCTTCTGACTTTGGTACTCACCGGAATGGTAGATTACCGCAAATTTGACGGTATCGGCGATCCGCTGGCTTTTATTTTTGCCGGTTCGAACGCAAATGTTCCGTGGATGGAGTTTGTAGTGTCTCTGGGAGCCATTATTGCGATTACCACTGTTTTACTCGTGTTCCAGATGGGGCAGCCGCGAATCTGGTACGCCATGAGCCGCGACGGACTGATGCCAAAGAAATTCATGACCATTCATCCGAAACATAAAACACCGTCTTACGCTACCATCGTTACAGGGCTCGTGGTTGGAGTTCCGATTCTTTTTACCGATAAATCGTTTATCCTGGATTTCACGAGTATCGGGACAATTTTCGCTTTCGTTCTGGTCTGTGGCGGTGTATTGTTGCTTCCGGCGAAAGAAAAACTGAAAGGAAGATTCCATATGCCTTATATTAATGCGCGATTCATATTTCCGGTAACGTTCCTTGGAGGCCTGTTTTTCTTCTACTGGTGGCAACCGGAATTCTTCCATAACCTAACCGATTGGCATGATCCTGCAGAAGGTGAATTCCGTATTTCGATTATCGTTTACATTCTGATTAACCTGGTTTTATGCGTTCTGGCGTTTGTAAGGAATTTATCGCTTATTCCACTTATCGGTCTCAGTTCATGCCTTTATCTGCTTACGGGAATGACGCATAACAACTGGTTTTGGTTTATACTATGGTTTGCCATTGGCATGATTATTTATTTCTCTTACGGGTTCAAAAACAGTAAACTGAATAACGACCTGAACGGAGATTTAAATTAAAAATAATGCGCGAGCGAATAAAAACCTTCAAAGAATTTTATCCTTATTATCTAAGTCAACACAATAAAAAAGTAACCCGCATATTTCATTTTGCGGCTACGCTCTTGGTTTTTGCTGTAATTATTTATGTACTGCAATCTGGAAAGGAACGGTTTCTTTGGTATATCCCGATTTTCGGGTGGGGTATTTCAGCCTTCAGTCATTACGTTTTTGAAAAGAATAAACCTACCAGTTTTACTAATCCCTTGTTTACATTGATCGCCGACTTTAAGATGTTCTTTGAACTGCTTACCGGAAAGTTGAAGTTTTACGAATAAAAAAACTCCCGATCGGGAGTTTAATGTGGTTTTAAGCGCTTTTAATAAGTTCAAGGTTTTTAGCTTCAATTTCACCTTCATCAAGTTTAGCATCTCCTTTTCCTTTTTCAAGATCGAGGACTATGTTAGGGTGATTAACTTGCATAAAAGTCTTAAACTCCTCAATATTTTTGAATAGATTGAAGGATTCTTTCTCTTCGTCATAAATTACGCCTTTGGTTCTTCTTGCCGCGGCAGCAGCAATTATTCCACCCCACATGGCTGCGCTGTTACTTGTAAAATAATCTCTTACAAATAAATAACCGCCTTTGTTTTCAGCTTTGAGGTAGTAAATTCCACCATCGTAACCCTGTCCTTTATCTTCAGAATTAAACTTTTTAATAAGGTTTACTACGTGTATATAAACATTCTGCCCATCAGATACTGCAAAAGCTTTTTTCAGTTTCTTTCCTTTATCATCTAAATTATTGAAGCGGAAAGCAATCTGATCATCAGTAATTGCCGCAGAAAGATTTGGGCTGGCACTAGGTGTTTTCGTTCTGAAATCTTCATAGGTCTCGTACACTCCTTTCGGATATTGTGCTGGATTAAAATTTTGGGAAAATCCTAAAGCAAAAGCCGTGAGGGATAAGAAAGTAAGCAGTTTTGTCATATAATTATTTTTGCTAAATATATAAATTTCTGAGAAATTAAATTACTTTTGATAAAAATAATTTATGAAGAAAATATTACCATTTTTACTTGTAGGCATCCTTGCCCTAACAAGCTGTGAACCTGTGTATAAGGCTACAAACTTTCAACAGACTGCAAACACTCACCGCCTTATTGCAGTGCTTCCGCCGAAGGTAATTATTGAAATTAAATCAGCAAAAGAAGCGGCCGCTATTAAAAAACAGGAGGTAATTGAAAGTGAGAGGTTTCAGAGTGCATTGGTAAACTATCTTAATGCTAACCAAATTAACAATAAAATCTTCATTAAGACACAGAATCCCGAGGAAACCAATAAGATTCTCACAGATAATAATGTCACCAGTTTAGCAGGCAGAAGCTATCAGGATCTGGCCGTTTTATTGGGAGTTGATGCGGTGGTAAGTTCCCGAGTTTCCTTGGCTAAGCCACTTACCAATGGAGAAGCCTTTTTCACCAGTCTGCTTACGGGCTACGCTGCTCCATCAAAAATTACAACTGTCGATTTATCACTAACCGACAAAGCAAGCGGAAAAATGTTCTGGAATTATAACTGGCAAACGGGTGGAACATTTGTATCAGCAGAAAAACTCACCAACTCACTGATGAAAGCGGCAGCAGTTCGATTTCCGTATAAAACGAAAGATTTAAAATAAAAAAAATCCCGAAATTAAATTTCGGGAATTTGATTTTTAATGCAAATGCTTACCAGTTGGCGGATAATCGCCCTTGCCCGTTTCTTCCATTTTCTGGGTAGCAGCCATAGAAACCACCAGATCATTCAGCATAGAACTTGCAGCGCTTGGTGAGTTAGGAAGAAGCACCAAATTGCTTCTGTTATTGGCTCCAATTGAATGTAACGTATCGTAATGCTGGGTTACAACAATCAGTGCGGAAGCTTCCTGAGAGCTTATTCCAGCTTCGTTCAGCATTTTTACCGATTCTTCCAAACCTTTGGCAATTTCTCTTCTTTGGTCCGCGATACCCATCCCCTGAAGTTTTTTTGATTCTGCTTCTGCTTTCGCTACCGCAACAATTCTGATTTTCTGAGCTTCAGATTCGTACTCGGCAGCGGTTTTTTCACGCTCGGCGGCATTAATTCTGTTCATGGCGTGTTTCACCTGTTCATCGGGATCAATATCAGTTACAAGGGCTTTAATGATATCGTAACCGTAACTCTGCATCGCTTCCTGAAGTTCACCTTTCACGGCAATTGCAATATCATCTTTACGCACAAAGACATCATCAAGTTTCAGTTTTGGAACCTCAGCTCTTACCACGTCGAAAACGTATGATGTAATTTGGTTTTCGGGATTTTCAAGCTTATAAAAAGAATCCGCTACCTGTTCTTTGATTACCTGATACTGCACAGAAACTTTCATTCTGATAAACACGTTATCGAGCGTTTTGGTATCAATAATTACATCGAGCTGCTGAATCCTAAGGTTCATTCTTTTAGCCACCTGATCGATAAAGGGAATTTTTAGGTGGAGTCCTGCGTGGCGGACAGAATGAAATTTCCCCAAGCGTTCTACAATGGCCGCTGTGGCCTGCTTGACGGTAAAAAATGATGCGAAAAGGACGACGAGGCCCAGAAAAATAAGTACGCCAAAAAATGTCATTGTTTAATTTTTTTATGGTTAATAAAGAACTTCTGAAAGATAGTAAATTTTACCGAAACTACACGGTCATGCCGATATCTATTCCTTTAATTTTACGGTAAAGATCGGTCGCAAAATTATCGGTCATCCCCGAAACAAAATCAATAACACCCAACACTTTCTGGTAATCTGTTCCTTCATCATAAACAAACTGTTGCGGCAAAAGCTTCAGCGCCATTTTATCATAAGATTTCCGCTGATTTTTTGGTTTTAAAACCGGCGGTATAAAATGATTCAGTAATTCATACATTACATTGTAACCTGCGTTTTCAATCTCGATGACATTTTTGTGGTTGTAAATTTTAGCAATCGAAAAATCTTCGATTTCCTGTAAAGCAGGATTATCTGATTTATAAATATCGAGCAAAGCCCTGTCGAGACTGCCGTCTAAAATTTTAGAAAAGTTTTGCTGATAAAGCTCAATGGATTTATTAATGAGTGCATTGATGACTTTTGCTCTTAAATAGGAAATTCTTTCGTTCGAATTGGTCAGGATCGTGAGTTTGTCTTCTACCCTTCCGATATTTTGATTTTCAGATTTAATGAGGTCCAGAAAAAGATTCTCGCAGTCGGAAGTCGAGACAATTCCGAGGCGGTGTGCGTCTTCCATATCGATAATGTTGTAGCAGATATCATCGGCAGCTTCAACCAACCAAACGAATGGATGTCTTTTAAAGATGGAAGGTTCTTCATTTTCCGGGATTAAATTTACGCCTTTGGCAATCTCCAGAAACGTATTTTTTTCATTCTGAAAAAACCCGAACTTTTTTCTGTGGATGATTCCTTTTTTCTTGGCGACGGCTTCGCACGGATATTTGGCGATGCTTGCCAGCGTGGTAAAAGTAAGCTGGGTTCCGCCTTCATCTTTGCCGTTCTGCTGATGGGTTAAAACCCTTATTGCATTGGCATTTCCTTCAAAATTCACCAAATCTGCCCATTCTTTTTCTGTAAATTTCGGTTTTAAATCGTTTTCGTTTTTTTCGAAATAACTGGCAATGGCATCTTCACCGGAATGCCCGAAAGCAGGGTTCCCAACATCATGGCAGAGGCATGCCGCGGCAATTACGTTCTGCAGATTGTGCTGGTAAAAAACTTTCGCCTGATCATCCAGATCATTAGCGAACTGCGTAAAAATAAATTCACCTGCGGCACTTCCTAAACTGCGTCCTACAGAAGAAACCTCGAGTGAATGCGTTAAACGGTTATGAACAAAAACACTTCCGGGGAGCGGAAAAACCTGAGTTTTATTCTGCAGCCTGCGAAATGCTGCCGAGAAAATAATACGGTCGAAATCTCTTTGAAAATCGGTTCTGGAAGCTGAAGTTGCAGCAAGGTTCCCGGTGCGTTGGTGGGTAAAAATACGGTTTAAATCCATCCTTCAAAAATACATTTTTTATTGTGTAGATAAAATGATTTATATTTCGGTAAAAGCATAGTTTTTTTTGCGAAAAAGACCAGAAACTTTATTCGTAAAATTACTAATCGTGGTTTATTAAATGCCAGGTTTATGGCATCACACACCACTTACATACGGAAATTTTCTTTGATTTCCCATTTGCATCTGCAACATTGTTGTGCTATCATTGCAAAAATTTATTTATGAAGAACTTATATTTTCTTGCTGCTGCGTTTTTTTGCAGCAGTATTTCTGCACAAAACCAAATTTCATTCGAAACTTCCGAAGGTTACCAGTTGGGAAGTTTGAACGGACAGAATTCCTGGCAAATCACTGATGATGGCGAAGGTAATTTCGTTGAAAACCAGGTAGTTTCTGCTGAAAAATTCAGTGCAGGAATCTACTCATTTAAAAATGGATATACCGATGCGTATGGTGGACAGATGTTCCCGATTATTGGTGCACAGAAAAGTTTTGATCAGCCGTTGGATTATAATGACACTACCATCTCTTTTGATGTTTTGGTTACAGAAACTGACGGTTCAATTTTTGAAATGGCAGCCTACGGAATCAGTGCTGATGAAGAATACTATCCGGTATTTGATTTAGCTTTTGATTATTCCGGTACTCTACATGTTATCACCAGCATAGATTACGACATGGAAGACACGGGGATTTCGTGGCAGCCTAACCAATGGTATAAGGTAACGGTAAAAGTATCTGCAAATGAAATCAAGTATTTCATTGACGGGACATTAATTTATACGACTCCAAACTTCACACAGATCAATCTGGAAGGGATGAATTTCCTACATGATAATTTCGGTGGTGATGCCTATATTGACAACATTAAAATCAATGAAGCAAATATGGCGGTAAGCAGCGTGACAAAAGGAATTATTGCAGTATATCCTAATCCTGTAAAAACCAATCTGCACTTCAATCTTCCGAATGGTGAAAAAGTTTCAACCATCCGGATTTATAATATGGTAGGCCAGAATGTATTCACAAAAAACACATCAGATGCCACTCTAAATCTTGAGAATCTGAAAGCCGGCACCTATATTATTACCGTTAACAGTACGAAAGGAACTTCTTATTCTTCTAAATTTATTAAAGAATAATTAGCCTGAATGATCTAAAATATGACAGAAAATTCCCGAACTGAAGTTTGGGAATTTTTTATTACTGATGAAAGATCTCGAAAAGATAAAAACGGAAGCCACCCAAACGTTCATTAGTGAAAATCATGAAATAGATTTATGATAAGAAGATAAACGTTATATTTGAATGATTAACAACTTATCACATTCATGAGAGCTATGCTCAGATCTGGGTAGTTTTGTATCATGGATTGATATATTATGTAAGTTAGCCGCAATTCTATGAACAATATTCCATTAAATAAATTTGAAGCATTGAAACGGGATAGATTTTTAAAAAAAATCCTTTCAAATGCAATTGCTATGAAAACAAAGCAAATTGGAATTCACAAAGGAAGCATGAAAATGAAATTTTTCAGAGATAGAATAAATGAAATCAGGCATTTGGAAGATATTGATTTGAACATTTTTGAAAAATATTGCAATGATTTCAGTTTTTATCCAATTGGACATGAAAGAGACAAATTTAACAAAGACTATTTACAAAAATTGGATAAAGAGTTAAAAAACATTGACGAACGATATAAAATCCAAATACTTAAAAAATGTGATGAAATTATCAACCAGTTTGCGGATATTACTAAACTTCTCAAAAATTAAATTTTAAAGAACTTACTGCCATTAACTAATCGGCTTCTCTCCGTTCAGTTTCCGCATAGGGTGGTTTTATCAGAAAGACTCTTTTAATCAAAAAAATCCCCTTCAAAACTGAGGGGGATTCGTTATTTATAAATGAGGATTTACATATACGACTCGATTGGTGCGCAAGTGCACACTAAATTTCTATCACCATACGCTTCATCAACACGGGAAACCGTTGCGAAGAATTTGTGATCTCTCACCCATTCCAGAGGATACGCAGCTTTTTCACGGCTGTAAGGTTTGTCCCACGCGTCTGAAATCACCACCTGTTCTGTATGCGGCGCATTTTTCAACACATTGTTTGCTGCATCGGCAGTTCCTTCGGCGATTTCTTCGATTTCTTTTTTAATGGAAATCAATGCTTCGGCAAAACGGTCGATTTCTCTTTTGCTTTCAGATTCTGTTGGCTCAATCATCAAAGTTCCGGCAACCGGGAAACTCACTGTTGGCGCATGGAACCCGTAATCCATTAATCGTTTTGCGACGTCAGCAACTTCAATTCCAAGCGGTTTAAACTGACGGAAATCTACAATACATTCGTGAGCAACTCTACCCGCAGCATTCGCATAAAGAATTGGGAAATGTTCTGCTAAAACTTCTTTCAGGTAATTGGCGTTGAGGATGGCGTGTTCTGTAGATTTTTTCAACCCTTCAGTTCCCAGCATTTTAATGTAGGCGTACGAAATATTTAAAACCAGTGACGACCCGTAAGGTGCAGCTGAAATTGCGTCGATGGCTTCTTTATCACCGATTTTGATATTTGGATTTGATGGTAAAAACTTCACCAAATGTTCCGCAACGCAGATCGGGCCAACACCCGGAC
>NZ_DAMBHK010000048.1:0-15874 GCF_032060305.1 Kaistella sp.
TATTTGGTGTCTACCATAATATTTCTGCTGAAACGCGGGTCGAAGTTAATGTCACTCATCGTTCCTTCCCACTGTCTGTCGAAGTTTAAACCGATTAGGTTTCCGTTCGCATCTAGCGCGGGACTTCCGGAGTTACCGCCAGTCGTGTGATTTGTTGCTGTGAAGTTTACAGGCACATCACCGGTGCTGTTTTTATAGATTCCGTAATCTTTTTTGTTATAAAGATCGATAAGTTTTTTAGGAACATCAAATTCGTAATCTCCCGGAACATATTTTTCCATAACTCCTGATAAATGGGTCTGATAACCGTAATACAGCGCATCTTTCGGGTTAGAACCTTTCACTTCACCGTAAGTTACCCGAAGGGTAGAGTTTGCGTCTGGATAAAACGTGCGGTTTTTGTCGGTTTCCATTTGCTGTGCCATGTATTTTTTCTGAAGCACATCAATCTGTTTCTGATACTCTGTGTATTTGCCATCAGTTTTGGTGAGGTACGATTCTCTCATGGAGGTGAACAGTTTCATCAATGGATCATTCTTTAGGTTTTGTACCAATGAATTCTGATCTTCGAAAACTTTGTCAATTCCGGAATACATTGTTGCGCCGTTCAGAGTTCCACGTCCTGTAATCACAGAATTTTTTGAAAGTTCTTCGATAGTCTGAAGATTTCGGTTGACGTCTTTATACTGCTCGAAACCGGAAGGCAGAAACTGTGGCTGAACACGGTTTGCATACAGTGCAAGTACTTTTGCAGTTACTTTTGCATCCAGTTCAGGATCATAATTTTTGTAGATTTCTTTCAGTCTGTTTTTAAAGTTTTCCAAAGTTTTTGCATCCATTTTTCCACTTTCTGCAGCATTGGCAAAATTGTAAAAATTATTAGCCAGGGAAAGGGTCTCTGCGTTTCGGATAACTTCACTATAATAAGCTCTACTCAGAGCATAAGGCGATTGCTCGGTATAAAGACGGTTGAATTCATCCAGGGTAGTTTTCACTTCCGGATTTTTAGCGATTAGGCTCTGCTCGTAGCGCTGTTTTTTACCTACTGCGTCAGATTTGGTAAGGCCTTCAACTTCGCCTTTCCATTTTTTCCAGTAATTGGCAACACTGGCATATTTCGAGGCATACTTAATTTTGGTCGCCTGATCTGCACGCATTTTTTCGTCGAGTGTCTTCAAAGCAACATCACGTACATCAATCATCGCAGGATCGATTTCTGTACGGATTTTTTCTACCGCAATCGATGGTAAATATTCAGTAGTTCTGCCAGGGAAGCCAAACACAAAAGTAAAGTCGCCTTCTTTTTTATCTTTTATAGAAACCGGAAGGAAATGTTTTGGCTTGTACGGAACATTATCTTTGCTGTATTCTGCAGGTTTGTTGTTTTTGTCCGCATAAATTCTGAACATCATAAAGTCTCCCGTATGTCTTGGAAACACCCAGTTATCAGTATCTGAACCGAATTTCCCGATAGAGCTCGGCGGTGCGCCAACCATACGGATGTCTTTAAAGGTTTCAATGATGTAAGCGTAATATTTGTTGCCGTAATACATCGGGCGGATGACTACTTTCTGGTGAGGCTCTGTTTTAAAGGATTTCGAAACCACATCAATATTGTTTTTAATCACCTGCTCGGCCTGTTTTGCGTCAAGATTTTTAGTGTTCCCCAGAATTTGTCCGGTGACATCTTTAATGTCGAGAACAAAATCAACCGTTACGCCGGGATTCGGGAGTTCTTCGCCCATGTTTTTTGCCCAGAAACCGTTCGCAAGAAGGTCGTTTTCTACCGTAGAGTGTGACTGGATATTATCATAACCGCAATGGTGGTTGGTTAAAAGAAGTCCTTTTGGTGAAATAATTTCAGCGGTACATCCACCATCGAACTGCACTACTGCATCTTTAATGGAAGGTTTTGCCGGGTCGAAAATCTGCTTGGCAGAAATTTTCATACCCATCGCTTTCATTTCTTTTTCATTGAGTTCTGTAGGAATCCACATTCCGCCATATTGCTGCCCAAAGGCCATTACTGCAGGAAATATCACTGCCGCAAGCAATATATTTTTCTTTTTTATCATAAATCTATTATTATATCTGAGAATTGAAATCAGTATTCAAAATTTCGCCTAAAAATAAGGAATTTTTGTGAACCTGGAAAAATGAAGTCCAGAGGTTGAAGTTCCCAAAAAGTTGTGAATGTTTATGCCTACTTTTTAATGAAATCCATATTCTGAATACGCACGGCATTTAGGATAGCTAAAAGTGCCACGCCAACATCGGCAAAAACCGCTTCCCACATTGTCGCGAGTCCGCCGGCACCTAGAATCAGGACAACCGCTTTTACCCCAAACGCCAGAATAACGTTCTGCCAAACAATTTTTCGGGTTTCCCTACTGATCTTTATTGCCATCGGAATTTTTGAAGGCCTGTCGTCCTGAATTACCACATCGGCAGTTTCAATCGTGGCATCGCTGCCCAAGCCGCCCATGGCAATGCCTACATCGCTTAGTGCCACAACCGGCGCATCATTTACACCGTCGCCAATAAAAGCGACCGTCTCGTTTTGGGCTTTAATTTCTTTTACTTTATTCACCTTGTCTTCGGGCAGTAAATCTCCAAACGCATTGGTTATACCGATTTTATCAGCGACTTCCTTTACCACCACCTGTTTGTCGCCACTCAGCATGGTCACTTTAATACCCATTTTTTGGAGAGTGGTAACTGCGGAAGGTGAATCTTCTTTAATTTGATCTGATATGGTGACATAACCTGCAAATTGTCCGTCCACTGCGACAGCAATCAAGGTGTCTGAAACTTCTATATGGTTCACAGAATGTGGAATATCAAATTTTTCCATCAGTTTGAAGTTTCCTGCGAGCACTTCTTTCCCATCGATCGTACCTTTCAATCCGTGACCTGCGATTTCTTCAAAATCTTTCATCACATTATCATGGCTAATTTCGCCTGCATATTCATGAACCGCAGCGGCAATCGGGTGAGTCGATTTACTTTCGAGGATATTGAGCAAAACTAGAATTTCTTCTTTGTTGAATCCGTTTTCAATATGAACCTGCTGAACTTTAAAAACGCCTTCAGTCATGGTTCCGGTTTTATCCATCACCACATTTTTTACGCTGGCAAGAATATCAAGAAAGTTGCTGCCTTTAACGAGAATACCGTTGCGGCTTGCGGCACCAATTCCACCAAAATAACCCAGCGGAATAGAGATTACCAAAGCACAAGGGCATGAAATTACCAGAAAGACAAGTGCGCGGTAGAGCCAGTTTCGGAACTCGTATTCTTCGACAAAAAAGTAGGGGAGGAAAGTAATTGCAATGGCAAGGAACACCACGATAGGGGTATAAATTTTCGCAAACTTACGGATGAAAAGTTCGCTTTTTGCTTTCTGTGAACTGGCGTTTTGTACCAATTCGAGAATCCGCGAAAGTTTGGAATCTTCGTAAGCGGTATTGATTTTTACCAAAGACAAAGTGTTGAGGTTGATCATTCCCGCCAACACGCTGTCTCCTGTTTTTTTGGTGTCGGGTTTGCTTTCGCCTGTTAATGCAGACGTGTTGAACGAAGCTGTTTCAGAGAGCAGTTCACCATCTAGTGCCAGTTTTTCACCCGGTTTCAGTTGTATGATTTCTCCGATGGATGCATCTTTTGCTTTAATGGTTGTAGGAATATTGTTTTTCAGTATGGTTACTTCGTCCGGACGCTGATCAAGTAAAGTCTTAATGTTAAGTTTGGCTTTTTGAACTGCCAGCGTCTGAAAAACCTCACCTACAGAATAAAAAAGCATCACGGCCACGCCTTCAGGATATTCTCCAATGGCAAAAGCACCCCCTGTGGCAATAGTCATAAGCAGGAATTCAGAGAAAAAATCACCGTTTTTAATGCTCGAGAAAGCATCTTTAATCACGGGAAATCCTACAGGAATATAAGCCAGCAGATAAAGTGCCAGCCGAATCCAATCTGTAAGCCAATCGGGTTTCAACCAATAATCGAGTAGAAGTCCTGCGGCAAGGAGGATGAAAGAAATTCCGGCAGGCAGAAAAAGTTGAAAAACCGTTTGGTCTGAATGATCATGTGAATGATCGTGACCTTCATGATCATGTTGAAGATTATTTTGTGGAACCGGAGAAACTGGTTTTGTGTGTTCGCCTGTAGTACAGCATTCTTTCGACATAAATTTGGGATATTTCAGCTCAAATATACAAATTCAGCACCATAAATTGTGTGGCATTACTTTTGAAGTTCACAAAAAAATTTCAGCATGAACTTTCTTTACGAACAGCTTTTATGGCTTTTTATTCTCGCCGTTCCGGTAGCATGTATTGCATGGACGGTAACGCATGAAGAGATTTTCAGAGAGCCCAGAGAGTACTGTGTCAGGAAATCGAAGGAATGCAAAAAGCTCTATCAGCGAAAATTTTTCTATCTCTTTACATGCGAATACTGTTTCAGTCACTATGTAACCGCATTTTTTATAATTATCACAAGCTACAAACTTCTTTTTGATGACTGGCGGGGCTATTTGATTTCATTTTTTGCAGTCGTGTTTGTCGCTAATGTATATTTGAGTCTCTTTGCCTATTTAAGGCAAAGTCTTAAAGTCGAAAGAATAGAAGCCAAACTTAAAGACAACGAGTGGCACGAAGTAAAGGAAGAAATTACTGATAAAAAAGATCACTAACATTAAAAATTAAATAATTATGGACAAGAATGAAAGACTACAGCACTACGAATATGATGAATATACCGTTGTAACCAATTTCGAAACGTATCAGGATATTCTGGATTATGCTGCGGAACATAACGGCGAACTTATTGAGGTAGGTTTTACCGATGGTTCAGATAATCCAATGCCGAATTCGGAAGCCAACCTTATCGCTGAAAAGAAAACCTTTAAAGTAGGTTTGGATCCGGAATATAAAGTACTGTATTCCTACGAGGAAGGTTTCCAGGAAATGGCGGAGGAAATTCTGGAAGAAATGAAAAAAATCGAAAATGATGTAGCTCCGGAAGACTGGCTTTCAGATCAGAATATCGCAACCGGAGATCGGATTATTGTGCTGAAAGACGGCGAAGTGAACACGGTTACTACCAGAGAAAGAATTAAATTCCTGATGCGTGGCAATGTTTACGAACTTGCCGTGAAAGTACCGAAAGCGAACGAAGCGTAAATTTCACTTTAATACCGTGTCGTTACAATGTTCTGGGATTTCTATATTGAGTGATGGTAATAAGGTTCAGTTGATATTTTCATGTATTTTTAGTGAAAATTCTTATCGTTTAAATCAGTTTTAACAGATTTTTCCAAGCTTTTTACCGTAAATTTGGATATATTTGATGGATTAAAGTAAAGTTGTTTTATACTTACCATTCAAAAACTGAAATCCCTGAAACCATGGAAAAAGTTATTCCTCATTCGTTGTTTACAGATCACGACATTTATCTTTTTCGAGAAGGCAAGCATTACAGACTTTACGATAAATTCGGCTCCCACAGTGTAGAAGTTAACGGAAAATGCGGCGTTTATTTTGCAGTCTGGGCCCCGTTTGCGAAAGAAGTTTCTGTAATAGGAAACTTTAATAATTGGCATTCGGAAACACACAAACTGTTACCAAGATGGGATGAATCCGGTATTTGGGAAGGCTTTATTCCCGGCCTCAACTGGGGAAATCTCTATAAGTACGCCATCCGATCAAACAAAGGAGTTCTTCTGGAAAAAGGTGACCCGTTTGCACTGAGCTGGGAGCAGAATGTTCAGGCCAGTTCCATCATTTCAACAACATGGTACGAATGGAATGACAAAAAATGGATGGCAAACCGCTGGAAAAAGAATAATCTTGAAGCACCACTTTCGGTTTACGAAATGCATTTAGGCTCCTGGATGCGTGGTGTTGATGATCCCAACAGGTTTTTCAGTTACCGTGAAATTGCAGAACGGTTGGTGCCTTATTTAAAGGAAATGAATTTCACTCATGTGGAATTTATGCCGGTGATGGAATATCCATACGATCCAAGTTGGGGCTATCAGGTGACCGGTTTTTTCGCGGCCACTTCACGTTTTGGTTCACCACAGGATCTCATGTTTTTAATTGACGAACTTCACAAAAACGGAATTGGCGTTATCCTCGACTGGGTTCCGTCACATTTCCCGGGAGATGCTAACGGTCTGCATTTTTTCGACGGTACTTACCTTTACGAACACGAAGATCCACGAAAAGGGTTCCATCCCGAATGGAAATCGCATATTTTTAATTACGGCAGACCTGAAGTGAAATCTTTCCTTATTTCCAACGCGATGTTTTGGCTCGACAGATATCATGCCGACGGGCTTCGCGTAGATGCAGTAACTTCGATGCTTTTTCTGGATTATGCCAGAAACGAAGGCGAATGGGAGCCGAATGCAGAAGGCGGAAACGTAAATCTCGAAGCGAAGCAGTTTTTGCAGGAATTCAACACTGCAGTTTACAAAGAGTTTCCCGATATCATGACCATTGCGGAAGAAAGTTCAGATTTTCCGATGCTTACAAAACCCGTGCATGATGGCGGAATCGGTTTCGGAATGAAATGGATGATGGGCTGGATGCATGATACTTTAAAATACTTCAAAGAAGACCCTATCAACAGAAAATACCAGCATAACAAGCTTACTTTCGCATCGATGTACATGTATAATGAAAATTATATGATGCCGCTTTCTCACGACGAGGTCGTACACGGTAAATCGAGTTTGATTTACAAAATGCCTGGAGACGAATGGCAGAAATTTGCGAATCTGCGGGCGTTGTACACTTATATGTACACCCATCCGGGAGCCAAACTTCTCTTTATGGGTAATGAATTTGCCCAAACCGCGGAATGGAATTATACCCAAAGTCTCGACTGGCATTTGCTGCAATATCCTGTTCACCAAGGCATGCAGAATTATGTAAAAGATCTGAATGCCATTTACACCACCGAAACTTCACTGTACCAAAACCAGTTTAAACCCGAAGGTTTCGAATGGGTTGAAGCCAATGATGGTGATAATTCAATCTTTATTTATCTGAGAAAAGGGAAGGAAGAGGATGATGTTACAATGACGGTTTTGAATCTTACTCCCAGAGTTTTCGATTATAAAATAGGCGTGAATGAAGGGACGAACTGGGAAGTAATTTTGAATTCTGATGATGAAAAATATGGTGGTAGCGGCGTAAAAGCTGAAGTTGTAGATGAAGAAGACGACGAGTGGATGTATCGCCCCAATGCCATCGTGCTGACATTGCCACCGCTTGCCGGAGTGATTTTAAAGCAGAAAAAATCTGTTCAAAATCTAAAAAAAGCAAAATCTGCCTCTAAAAGTAGGAAAAGAACTATTTAAATTCTAAATCTGCACTTACAACTTTCGTCTGAAAATCTTATATGAAAATCTTTAATCTTTCCATGGAATGTTACCCGGTTGCAAAAGTTGGCGGTCTGGGCGACGTGGTGGGTGCGCTGCCCAAATATCTCAACCGGATTGAGGGAATTGAAGCCAGCGTAGTGATGCCGTGGTACAACAAAATTTTTGTTCACGAACACGAGTTTGAAATTGTTTTCGATGGCTGGATTCATCAGAGTCATCACACTTTTCAGGTACAGGTGATGAAGGAAAAATCGAAAGTTTTGGGTTTTGATCTTTATCTGGTTAAAATCCCCGGACTTCTGGACCGTGATAATCCTTACGGATACTGGGACGAGAGCCAGCAGTTTCTCGCTTTCCAGCACGGCGTTCTGCACTGGCTTACCGCCATGCAGATCCGTCCGGATATTCTGCACTGCCACGATTACCATACCGGTCTCGTTCCATTCATGATTGAAAACTGCCCGGAATTCCGTTTTCTGAAAGGCGTAAAAACTATTGGAACGATACATAACGGCGAATATCAGGGACAGATGAATTGGGAAATGTCGAGCTATTTCCCGTGGTTTTATGGCGAACAGTGGGGACTGCTCGACTGGAATGGGTTCATCAATCCTTTGGCGGCGATGATTAAGTGCTGCCACGCCTTCAATGCAGTCTCCGAAGGTTACCTGCACGAACTTTTCGAAAGTTTCCGAGGTTTGGAAGGCCTAGTGCGTCAGGAACATGCAAAAGCTTATGGAATCATCAACGGAATTGATGTGGAGGTGTGGAATCCCGCTACCGATTCGTTCCTGGATTTTAATTTTTCAGAAGAAAATGTGGTGATCGGTAAACAGAAAAATAAAATTGCACTCTGTAAAGAATATAATCTGGATCCGGATCTGCCTCTGTTTGGTTTTATCGGAAGATTTGCCGGCGAAAAGGGTGCAGATTTGCTGCCGGATATCGTCTGGAGAAGCATACAGGAGACCTATGGCGCACTGAATATCATTATTCTAGGTTCCGGTGACAAAAATATCGAATATCACTTAAACGAACTTACAAAGTCGTACTCGAACTTTGCGCTGGATTTGGGTTATAAAGAATATCTCTCGCACAAAATTTATGCGTCATCAGATTTTTTACTCATGCCCTCAAGGGTTGAGCCCTGCGGCCTGAACCAAATGTATGCAATGCGTTACGGAACTGTGCCGATCGTGCGTTATACCGGTGGTCTACGCGATACCGTAGAAGATTTTTCCAGTGGCGGCAGCGGAATTAATTTCGGTGCGGCTACGGCCAAAGATGCGGTACACGCTATTCATCGTGCGCTTCATATTTATCACAATAAAGAACTGATGCAGCGCCTTGTACACTCTAACATGAATTATGATTTTTCCTGGGAGAAGTCTGCGGAGCGGTATCTGGAGATGTACAAAAGATAAAGACAGATCGGTCTTCTTTGCCTTAAGTGTTCTATGATATTTCAAGAAATCCTTTGTTCTTGGTACTGTTCTTGCAAAGTTCACCCGAAACCGATAAATTATGCCTGCAGACCTTATGAAGCACTTCAGATTTTTCAATTTATTTTTTGCAATAATTATTCTTGCAGTTCTTGTACAGTGTAAAAAAGACAATCAGATTTCAGGGAATGCGAAGAATCCTTCTTCCGAAACCATTAAAAAAGACACCGTAAAGAAGGTTGAAGAAATTAAACCTCAAATTACCTATAGCGCTTTTATTTTTCCCACAAAAAAGAAAGATTCCGCCATGGCGGCTTTCAATAAAGAGTTTTCTGAGGAGGAACGCTACACGATTCTGGCCTTAAACCGGCTGGACTCCAAAAATAAATGGCGTGCCGATACGCTTGCTGTTCCTAATAAATTCGACCATACTTTAATGGCTTATTCGCCATTTCCGAAAAATATCGAAACCCTGAAAGAGGTGGAGAAAATGGTGTTTTTTTCTTATCCCATTCAGGCTTATGCTTTGTATGAAAGCGGTAAGCTGATTAAATGGGGACCCACCAGTATGGGAAAGAAATCTGCCCAAACCAAACGGGGGCTCATGTTTGCCAACTGGAAAAAAGAACTTGCCATTTCTACGGTTGACAGTGACTGGAAACTCCCGTTTAATGTAAATGTGCACAACACGCTTGGGATTGGGTGGCACCAGTATGATCTGCCCGGTTTCCCGGCATCGCATTCCTGTCTCAGGCTGCTGATGGATGACGCAAAATACCTCTACAGCTGGGTGGATACGTGGATTTTGAACAAAGGCGGTGCAACGCTGAAAGCAAACGGCACGCCGGTGATTGTATTTGGTGATTACCAATGGGGTGGCAAAAAACCGTGGAAAAATTTGATCAACAATCCTGTGTCTAATGATATTTCTCTGGACGAAATGAATGAAATCATAAAGCCGCATCTCAACAAAATTCTCAGAGAACAGAAAAACAGGGAAGAAGTGGAAGCCGGTTCGGTGGTGGAAGAGTAGCCTGCTAGTTTTCGAATTCCATGATTGATTCTTCGGCGAATTTTCTCAGTTTCTGCATTTCGGTTTTGGCTTTCTGCTGGCCGAGTCTTGTAGCCAGGTATGTTCCCAGGAGCAAGAAGAGCATGATAAAGGAAACGGGCAGCGCCCAAGGAAAATCGTTGCTTTTAATCTCTTTTTCCACAAACCAAATCGTGATAAAAACCATCCATAAAATCGCAAAAATAAAATAAAGAAACATAAAGAAAGTCCACACTGCAGAACTTGGCCCGAAAACACCGCGGATCACTGTTTTATTTTCTTCGGTTTCTGTACGCAGCGCCAGGCAGGGTTTCCAATAATCGTCTTGGCCGGTTTTTACGGTAATCACGGCAGTTTCCGCATTGATATTTCCGGAAAACTCGTCAGATTTCGAAGCAAGGAAATGTTTAAGAAATGTGGTGTAATTTTCTCTGCTTATTTCAGTAAAAATTTTAAATCTCGGTCTTGCCCGGATATGGTCGATGGCGGTTTCTTCAATTTTCATCTTGATACGGAATTGGATCTTTTAATATGATTTGAAAATTCAGGATCTGGCTGTTTCTTTCCACTTCAAAATTTACCTTGGTGCCGTCTTCACTCCGGAGCAGATTATTAATGCTTTGCAAGGTGTAATTTCCGGCTTTTTTTCGGTTGATGCTGATGATTTTGTCGTTCTTTCTGAGACCTGCGACGAAGCAGGGTGAATCGGGCCTGCAACCCGCGATGGAATATTTCGGTTTCAGCACAAAACTGTACTGGAACCCTTCCTTTGAGTCATACACTTTTATTCCCTCACTCTCCTGATTGTTTTTTTTGGTTTCAACCCTCACCAGATTGCTTTCCCAGGTCATGCCGTCGTGCTGGATATCAAGACCGCTTTTATTAAAGAGAAACGGATCTTTAAAGTTGGCATTTTTTCTAAAATAAATCTTTTTCTCCGGATAATTGAAAAGTACAGTAAATCTCCGCAAAACATCGCTCCCGACAGAACCTTTCCTGTCGGGAACCAGCTTTAAATTCTGAATAGAATATTCGTCGGGCATTGCGGTTAAAGGTTTTTCGAAAACGAAATCGCCAATATACAGACGGTGAATCCGGCTTCGTTTCCCAAAAATATCGCCGTTAAAACCCTGTCCCAAGTAATCATCAATATTCGGGCGGTTGTACACAAAATCTTTAATCAGTTTCGGGAAAAGCCAGATCGCGTCGCTGTTTCCCAAATCTACAAGAAGTTTAGAATCAACTTTCTGACTTGTCATTTCTACGCCGGCGATGAGGTAGGGTTTGTTACCTTCAATGGTAATGGGAAATGGTGTGAATTTTTTACTTCTTTTTCTGAAAGTTTCATCATCGCTGTAAACTGTAATTTTTTTGCGGATGTAATCAATTTCAACCGGATGATTTTTAAAAAACTGATAACCGATGATCCCATTGACCGGAATGCCGACATGCGAAGAAAAATTAATGCTTTCATCCAGAATTATAAAAACGGTGTGCTTGAAATCTTTATAATCCTTGCCGATATTCACAATATTGTTGTCGGATCGTAAACCTTCGATGTCCTTACTTTCGCCAAGTCCCGAAAATTTTATTTTTTCAATGTCATTAAAGTTTACATCCTTGTTTTCTAAACTGAAAAGAATGGTTTCGTTAACCCCGGAATCGAGCAGAAATGTAAGGTCAGCACCGTTGATGTTGAGCGGAACAAAAATTAAATTGTTGATGAGCTGGAAGGGAATTACTGTTTTCTTGTGGTCTGAAATTTCAAATCCCTTCTGCGCTGAGATCAACGAGAATACAAAAAGTAATAAAACAGCTGTAAATTTCATAACATGAAGATACAATTTTTCCGTTGTGATATGTTTATTTTAAAGAATCTTAAGGCAAATAAATTTCAAAAAGAACTAAATTTGTTTATGCAAAACGAAGAAAAAACCGAAAAATTCCGACAGCTCGTTGAAAACAAATTTCAGATTTATAACTCACTTTTCATGAGTTTGCCGTACGACAAAATGACCAATATCGGCATGTTGCTGCCTTTTTTGTATGAAGAAAGCAAAATTGGTTATGAAAAGGGGAAAAGTCCTGAAGAAATTGTAGAAGAGTTTTTTGCCAAACACACCGAACTCGAAACCGAAGAGCAGAAGACCGAACTTCTCTTTAAAATCATTCAGTATATCGAAAGACAGGTGGTGCTTTTCGACAGTATTGAAGATGCGGCTTTCTGCGAACTCCATCCTCCGAGCGAAACGGGAACACTGCTGCAGCTTCACGAGCGGGCATTGCAGGAACATCTTGTAACGGCTACCCGCGATAAAATGAGGGATTTTGCGGTACGGGTTGTGTTTACGGCGCATCCAACCCAGTTTTATCCCAATTCCGTACAGCGGATTCTGCATGATCTGCGGTCAGCCATTATGAAAGATTCGGTGACGGAAATCGATATGCTTTTGCAGCAGCTTGGTAAAACACCATTCCTGAACCGCGAAAAACCTACGCCGCTCGACGAGGCGATGAGTATTATTTTTTACCTTCGGTACGTGTATTATGATTCTCTTGGTGAATTGTACAGAAAGATTAAAAATTCCTTTGGAACTCAAGATTTCAAGCTTCCTCACGATATTTTCCAGTTAGGCTTCTGGCCCGGCGGCGACCGCGACGGAAATCCTTTCGTTACTGCGGAGATCACCCAGAAAGTTGCACAGGAACTGCATTTCTCAATCCTTAAATCCTATTACGAACACCTGAAAAATTTAAGAAGAAGATTAAGCTTCAGAGGAGTTTCCGAGGTGTTGGAACAATTGAGCCATGAACTTTATGATGCGATTTTCAAGAACCAAAACATTACAACCCGGCATATTTTGAGCAGAATCAGCGAAGCTGAAAAAATTCTTACAGAACAGCATAACGGACTTTTCCATAATCTGCTGGAGGATTACAAAGACCGTGTACAGATATTCGGCACCCACTTCGCAACGCTGGATGTGCGCCAGGACAGCAGGATCCATCAGCAGGTGATCGACGAAATCATCGGTGAAAAGTCCGGTCTTGATCTGCAAAATATCACCACAGAAGATAAACTGAAATGGCTGCTGGAAACGGGAACTGTTTTAAATCCCGATGATTTCAGCGGAATTACAAAAGACACGCTTCAGAATATTTGCAATATCAGAAGTATTCAGGAAAAAAACGGAGAAAGAGGTTTAAACCGGTACATTATTTCAAATTCTGATGAGGTGAAAGATGTGCTGAATGTGTTTGGAATGTTCAGGCTTTGCGGGTACAGCGAAGAGGAAATAAATATCGATATCGTTCCGCTTTTTGAAACCATGGAAGGTCTGGATGCTGGCGAGAAGGTGATGAAGGAACTTTACGGACTTCCGGCGTACAGAAAACATCTGGAAAGACGCGGGAATGCACAGACGATTATGCTCGGTTTTTCCGACGGAACCAAAGACGGCGGTTATCTGAAGGCCAACTGGGAAATTTATGAAACCAAAGAACAGCTCACCAGAATTTCAGATGAGAATAATATAAAAGTCATTTTCTTCGACGGACGCGGTGGCCCGCCGGCACGTGGTGGCGGAAAAACCCACGATTTCTATGCTTCCCAAGGAAAAACAATTGCCAATAATAAAATTGAACTTACCATTCAGGGACAAACGATAACGAGTGTTTTCGGGAACAAAGACCAGGCAAAATACAACTTCGAACAGCTTTTAACTGCCGGAATTGAAAATGATGTCTTTAAAAATTCTAAAAAAGATTTAATGGTAAAAGAGAGGCAGCTCATCGAAGAACTGGCGGATATCAGTTTTAAAAAATATTCGGATTTAAAGGCGCACCCCATGTTTGTGCCGTATCTGCAGGAAATGAGCACGCTGGAATATTACGGACGTACCAATATCGGAAGCCGGCCAAGCAAAAGGGGCGGTACCAACGAGCTGAAGTTTGAGGATTTGCGCGCCATTCCGTTTGTAGGTTCATGGAGTCAGCTGAAACAGAATGTTCCCGGGTTTTTCGGATTCGGTTTTGCGCTGAATGAACTTAAAAATCAGGGAAGATTCGCAGAGGTGAAATCGCTTTACAAAGGATCAGATTTCTTTAAAACTTTAGTGCTGAATTCCATGATGAGCATGAATAAGTCTTATTTTCCGCTCACGTATTACATGAAAAATAACAGAAAGTTCGGCAGTTTCTGGAATATTCTTTTTGATGAATTCGAACTTTCGAAGTCCATGATGCTTGAGCTGACGGGATTTAGAATGCTGATGGAAGAGGAGCCACTTTCGAGAAAATCGGTGAAAATCCGCGAGAAAATTGTGTTGCCGCTGCTCAGTATCCAGCAATATGCGCTGATGAAAATCCAGAAGGATGAGGGCAACCGGGAAGCTTACGAAAAACTCGTAATGCGCTCGCTGTTTGGGAATATTAATGCAAGCAGAAATTCAGCGTAATAATGAAACAGCAGCTTCAGGTAAAGGTGTTTTCTGTATGATGATGCAATGTTTTCTGGTGAATTTCAGTTGAACAGTAATTAAAATCATGGTTTTTTGGGATGGCAGAAAGGGTGAACAAAAGATTGACAGGCCCATCGGATTCCGTAACTTTAAACTTGATATGATAAGGGAGCATGCGGCTCAGGGAGGTTTTCCCGCAAACTCGGTGAGTAAAATAACCAGTATCATCGATCCGGTAACCGCAGAATGAACCTCTGTTCCTGTAAAGCTGCGCTTTTTTACATGATTTGTACATTCATATTATAACAAAAAGACCTTCGTTCGAAGGTCTTTTATACTATTGCTTAATGAGTTTTTCGATGTACTCGTTCTTTTCGGTTTTTATTTTAACAAAGTAAATACCTTTCCCGAATTTTGCAATATTGTTGGTTTTGGTATTCTGCAGTTGCTGAACTTTTCTTCCTAAAACATCATACATTTCCACCGACACTATTTTTTCCGAAGTCTCAATGCTAAAATCAGTAATCACAGGATTCGGATAGATTTTAATTTTAGATTTCAGATTGTTTTCTGCAGTGGCCAGCACTGCATCAGCAAGGGTTTCGTTAAAATTCAGGATGCCGTAACCCATCTGTGGAGTAGTGTTGGGATAAAGCGACGCCTTTTCACGAAGCAAATCCTTTAAAACAGGCAAAGATTTGGAAGGAACTGCCTGAATCAGACATGCAACACCACCCGCGGCAAGCGGAGTTGCAAAGGAAGTTCCGCTTCCCGAAGTCGCTCCGTTATTATATCCCATCGCAGTGCCGGTTCCCCGGGCGCTGGCATCAGGTTTTATCACGCCTACAGCATTGGGCCCGTGCGACGAAAAAGACGAACTTGCACCTGTTGACGTTACTCCTCCTATGGTGAAAACTTTTTCATTGTCTGCGGGAGTAATGATATATTTCCAGGGTTTCTGGGCTTCATTTCCTGCCGCTGCCAAAACAAAAATTCCTTTTTCTGAAGCAATCTGGGCGGCTCTTGCAATGAAGGAAGTGGTACCGTTCATATCTGAATACAAAAGATTATACCGGCTATCGTCAAAATCATAATATCCCAGTGAAGTCGAAATAACATCTACCCCTTTTCTGTCGGCTTCTTCGGCGGCTTCTGTCCAGTAAATCATTTCCTCGGGAATTTCATTATACGCATCTTCGGTGGCATAAAGGTAGAAATCTGCATCGGGCGCTGAACCTACATACTGGTTCTGAACGTATCCTGCAATTACACCAAGACAGTAAGAGCCATGATTGTTCAAAGAAGTACTGTAGATATCGTTGTTTTTGCTGATGAAATTGTAGCCGCCTTTTATTTGTCCATTGTTTCGGATTCTTGCGTAGGCGGTTCCTGTATTTACGGTCGGAAATCCGGTGTCAATTACCGCGATGGTAACGCCGGTCCCGGTATATCCCGCCACATGAAGCGGCCTTAGATTAATTTGGTTAATCTGTGCAAGCCCGGCGCCGTAATTAAAATCTGTTTT
>NZ_DAMBHK010000048.1:15974-18539 GCF_032060305.1 Kaistella sp.
TCTTCTGTCCAGCGATTTCTGTGAAAGCTCGCTTAAAGGATTTGCGTAAAACGCCGCTTTGTTCGGTTTGTCTTTAAAGAAAACAAAAACCAGTTCGGTCTGCCCGCTGGCAAAAGTAAAAACGATAAGAACAAGAACCGAAAGTATTTTTTTAATCATTTTCTATCTTATTAAATTCAGACAAAATTAATAAAAATGATGAAAATTTCCTCTTTATTGTTGATTTAAATTTTAATTGACGTAATTTTTTAAGGTTTTCTTAATGAATGATGTTTTTTAACGAAATCTTTCCTGAAAACATATTGACTTTTCCTTCTGTCCAAAATTTAATTTTCTTAAATTTGAGCAAATATTCTGTTGGTAACATTCTTTTCGCAACTGGCTTAAATCTGAATTTTTAACAGTTGCTAAATCAGAACGTTGAAACAGGAAAAAAATATAGTATATATGAAAAAAATTCAAATGGTTGACCTTCAAAGTCAGTATTACAAGATAAAATCTGATGTAGATAATGCGGTGCTCAATGTGTTGGATTCTGCCGCATTCATCAATGGGCCCGAAGTAAAATCTTTTCAAACTGAGCTTGAAACTTATTTGGATGTAAAACACGTAATTCCCTGCGCAAATGGTACGGACGCTCTGCAGATCGCGCTTATGGCGCTGGATTTACAGGAAGGCGACGAAGTGATTACCGCCGATTTTACCTTTGCAGCTACTGTAGAAGTGATTCATTTATTGAAACTGAAATCTGTTTTGGTTGATGTAGATTACGAAACCTTCACGATGGATGTGGAAAAACTGAAAGCAGCCATCACGCCGAAAACCAAGGCCATAATTCCTGTGCATCTGTTCGGGCAGTGTGCCAACATGGAAGAAATTTTAAAGGTAGCGAAACAGCACAACCTTGCTGTAATTGAAGATAACGCACAGGCCATTGGCGCAGATTTTACTTTTTCAGACGGAACGGTAAAGAAATCCGGAACCATGGGAATCCTCGGAACGACTTCATTTTTCCCTTCCAAAAATCTCGGATGTTATGGCGATGGCGGTGCAATTTTCACCAATGATGATGAACTGGCGCACAAAATCCGCGGGATTGTAAACCACGGAATGTACGAAAGATATTACCATGATGAGGTGGGAGTGAATTCGCGCTTAGACAGTATTCAGGCGACGGTTTTAAGAAAAAAACTTCCGCTTTTGGACACGTATAACGAAGCCAGAAGAAAAGCTGCGGATTATTATGATGAAGCGTTCGCAAACCATCCTAATATTTTAACGCCGAAAAGAGCAGAAAATTCAACCCATGTTTTTCACCAGTACACATTAAGAATTCTGAACGGTAAACGAAACGAGCTTCAGCAGTTTTTAGCCGAAAAAGAAATCCCAGCCATGATTTATTATCCGGTGGCACTGAGAAAGCAGAAAGCTTACTTTCAGGGGAGTGATGATAAAGATTTTGCAAATACTGACAGACTTTTAAATGAAGTAATCTCGCTTCCGATGCATACGGAACTTGATGAAGAACAGCTGAAATATATTACCGACGCAGTTCTGGAATTTATGAGTGCTGAATCTTAATACCCACTTTAATCAAATTCAATGACAATACTCGTTACCGGCGGACTAGGTTATATCGGTTCACACACTGTTGTAGAACTTTTAAAAAATAATTTTCAGGTCATCATTGTTGATGACCTATCGAACTCAGAAAAGTTTATTTTAGACAATATCGAAAAAGTTGCCGGCAAAAGACCGGTGTTTTTTCCCTTTGATCTGAAAAGAAAAGAACTGCTTACCCAAGTTTTTGATGCGTATGAAATCGATGGCTGCATTAACTTTGCTGCGTACAAAGCAGTGGGCGAAAGCCAGGAAAAACCGCTTGATTATTACGAAAACAATCTGTTCTCGTTGATTAATATTCTGCAGGAATTCAAGGCCAGAAATATTTCAAACTTTATCTTCAGTTCTTCCTGTACAGTGTACGGACAGGCAGACCAGCAGCCGATTGATGAAAATACGCCGCTGAAAACTCCGGAATCTTCCTACGGTAAAACCAAACAGATGGGTGAAGAGATTCTGAAGGATTTCGCAACGGCTCACCAAAGAAAGATTTCATTGTTAAGATATTTTAATCCAATTGGTGCACATCCTACCGCTTTGCTGGGCGAATTGCCTATCGGAATTCCTAATAATTTGGTGCCTTACGTTACCCAAACAGCCTCCGGAATCCGCGAAAAACTGAATATTTGGGGAAATGATTATCCTACGGAAGATGGCACCGCCATTCGAGATTATATTTATGTGGTAGATTTAGCGAAAGCCCACGTAAAAGCATTGCAGAAACTTATTGCTTCCAATGAAGAAACCGTAATTGATATTTATAATTTGGGAACTGGGAAAGGTTCGTCGGTTCTGGAAGTTGTGGAAGCTTTCGAGATGGCTAACGATGTTAAAGTTGCGTACCAGATTTGCGAAAGAAGAGCGGGAGACATCACGATCGCCTACGCCAATGCCGATAAAGCGGAGAAGGAACTCGGCTGGAAAGCAGATACCTCTCTTGAA
>NZ_DAMBHK010000049.1:0-5797 GCF_032060305.1 Kaistella sp.
AATTTAAAGTTAAAAAAATGAAGCACTTTATGAGGTTCCACCTCTAAAATAAAATGAGTGTGACCCAATTTTTTAGTGTTGATAATGGTCGTTTTGAAACCGCCTTTATCAATCCAGAATTTGGCTGCTTTTGAAGCTGCTGCAACCACAGAGCTTTCCTCTACTGCCATTGGTAGCGCCAGTAATTTCCCATCGATTAGGAAATTGGGTGCAATACCGTATGGCATATAAAAATTGGAAATGGTGTTTTCGGAAAACTCTTCGTGAAGCTTTTGTAGCTCCGGATTTTCGTTCCAGTATTGCTGTAAAATCTCTTCGTAACTTCGGTCGTCGTTGAGGTATTCTTTGATGAGCCAATCGATTTTTCTTTGTTTTGAAAGTTTAGAAAAACCTTCTACAGGACTGTGATTCATGGAATTTTAATTTGAATTTCAAAGATAGGAAATTCGTTCGGATGTAGAGCAGAAATGAGGATCGCACCCCGGAAATTTACTTATCTTTAATTGATGAAAACACCACTTCTTTCTGCATTATTATTTCTGGTCTTAAGTTGTAATAAAACAACGGATAATTCACCTAGAGACAACAGCAATGCAGGTTCTGAAAGTTTAGAAACAGCAACTTCCATAAAAATAAATAAAGATAAAAACACGGTCAGGGAAAGATTTCCGGCACCAAATGGTTACGAATATTCGACCGCAGGACCATCTTCCTTTGCGGAATACATTGAATCTTTTCCACTGAAGACATACGGATCTCCGATTCTGAAATATGACGGAACAGAAATCGCAACACAACATCTGCACGAAGCTATTTTTGATATCGATACTGGAACAAAGGATTTGCAGCAATGTGCCGACGCGCTTATCCGGCTGCGGGCAGAATATTTATTTGAATTAAAAAAATACGACGAAATTAAATTTCATTTTACCAGCGGAGATTTAATGACGTGGAACGACTACAAAAATGGAACCCGCGCATTTGTGAATGGAAATTCCGTACAGTTTAGAAAAACAGAAAAATTCGATGATTCAAGGGAAAATTTGCGGAAGTATCTGGATTTGATTTTCACTTATGCCGGAACCATTTCATTAAATAATGAAACCAAGCCTGTTTTGAAAACGCGGGATTTAAAAACGGGTGACATCCTGATTACCGCAGGAAGCCCGGGCCACATTGTGTTTATTGCAGGTGTTTCTGAAAATCAGAAGGGTGAAAAACTTTTTTTGCTGGCAGAAGGCTTTACACCGGCGCAATCGATCCATTTACTAAAAAATCCTTTTGATAAAGAAATATCACCGTGGTATGATTTAGATGTAAATGCTGCCGAAACAAAAACAGCCAGATATTACTTCAAACCAAACAATTTTAGAAGTTTTTAATCAAATCCCGAAGTAAGTTTTTATCAACCGACCAGCACAAAAAAAATCACCGAAAAAATTCGGTGATAAATGATGATGTTTGATTTTAGTCTAACTGCGTTCCGAGATACTCCCACTCCTGCAGCGCCAAATCGAGTTCAGCTTTATACGCATTGTATTTTTCCAAAGTTTCTTCTGATGGATTTTCTTTTGTAAAACTGGCTTCCATTTCTTCAATCTTCAGTTCCAGTTCGGATATTTTCTCTTCGATTTTCTTAATCTTATTCTGGATATTTTTTTGATCTTTGGAAACGATGACAGGTTTCTTTTCGGTCGGCTTTTCTACAGACTTTTCTACAATCGGTTCGTTTCTCAGTTCCTGCAGTTTAGATTTTTCGGCGGAAACCTCGCGGATGCTTTCTTTCTGTCTGAATTCCAGATATTCATTAACATCACCCAGGAATTCCTTCATTCTTCCATCGCGGAATTCGAATATTTTATCCGTTAATCCTTGTAAAAATTCTCTGTCGTGGGAAATTACGATTAGTGTTCCCTCGAATTTCTGCAAAGCCAGTTTAATAATTTCTTTGGATTGAATATCAAGGTGGTTCGTCGGTTCGTCCATAATCAACGTATTGAACGGACGCAACAAGAGTTTACACAATGCCAAACGGTTTCTTTCTCCACCGGAAAGTACTTTGGTTTTTTTCTGCACATCTTCGCCCTGGAAAAGGAAACTTCCCAGCAAATCTCTCACTCTCGGGCGCGTCTCTTCAGTTGCCGCATCTTCAGCTTCTTCCAAAACTGTTTTGTTCGGCGTTAGAACTTCTTCCTGGTTTTGGGCAAAATACCCAATATTCACGTTATGTCCTAATTCCCACTGGCCGGAATAATCTTTAATTTCGCCGGAAAGGATTTTTGCCAACGTGGTTTTTCCTTGTCCGTTTTGTCCTAACAACGCAATACGGTCGCCACGCTCCACAAAGAAATCAACTTTATCGAAAACTTGTTTGTTTCCATAAGATTTCCCAAGATTTTTGGCCTCGAAAATTACTTTACCCGGCACAATAGACTGCACGAAACGAATATTGAACTTTGATACATCTTCATTATCGATTTCGATTCGCTCAATTTTATCGAGTTTTTTAATTAAAGACTGCGCAAAAGAAGCTTTCGTAGCACTCGCCCGAAACCGGTTGATGTTATCCTCCATCTGTTTGATTTCGGCATCTTGGTTTTTCTTAGCTTGAGTTAATTTCTCTTTACGCTCCTTACTCAGCTCCAAATATTTGGTGTAATTGGCTTTATAATCGTCAACTTTTTTATTATTAATGTCAAAAGTTCGGTTACAAACCGAAGTCATGAATTGCTTATCGTGGCTCACCAAAACGATTGCACCAGGGTAATCCTTCAAAAATTCTTCCAACCAGATGATGGATTCCATATCGAGGTGGTTGGTTGGCTCATCCAGAAGCATCAAATCGTTTTTCTGAAGAAGTAGCTTAGCCAATTCAATTCTCATTCGCCAACCGCCGGAAAACTCGTCGGTAATTTTATTGAAATCATCTGCCTTAAAACCCAGTCCCAACAAAACTTTTTCTACATCACCTTCCAGATTATAGGCGTCGTGATGCATCAAAAGATCATTCAGTTCAGTCATCCTGTGAATTAACTTTTCGTAGGAATCGCTTTCGTAATCTGTTCTCGTTACCAACTGATGATTTACTTCATCGAGTTCGTTTTTCATTGCGTTGATCTGCTCAAAAGCCTGTAAAGTTTCATCCCAAACGGTGCGTCCTTTCACGAAATCTAGATCTTGTTTTAGAAATCCAATGGTAATATTTCCTTCCGGAACGATGTTTCCTTCGTAGAAATTGATTTCTCCGGTAAGCATTTTCAGAAGGGTAGATTTTCCGGCTCCGTTTTTACCAACGAGACCAATTTTATCATCTTTTTTGATGGTGAAATTTACATTTTGAAAAAGGTAATTCCCTGAGTGATGCAGACCTAAGCCCTGAACTGACAACATATATATTAAGCAATTAGTAATGAGTATTTTCGAGGTGCAAAAGTAAGTAAAAAGTTATTGAATTGCCCGATTTTAAGAAAATACCGTGGATTTCAGAAAAAACACCTTAAAACTTTTAACTTTATCGCCTGTAATTGAACTGAAATGAAAAATTTAATCCTTCTGATTTGCGCTTTTGTGTGCTTTAATTTTAATGCGCAAAATTTAAATGTGATGACTTTCAACATTAGACTTTCTCTCGATTCCGACAAAGAAAACTCCTGGGAAAACAGAAAAAATGATGCCGTGCAACTTCTTGATTACTATCATCCAGATATTTTTGGCGTTCAGGAAGCGGTTCCGCAACAGATGACTGACCTGAAAACAGGTTTGAAAAATTATGATTTTGTAGGCGTAGGACGTGATGACGGTGCTAATAAAGGTGAATATTCTGCCATTTTCTACAATACCGAAAAGTTACAGGTTTTGCAGTCTGGAACTTTCTGGCTCAGCGAAACTCCGGATCGACCATCCAAAGGCTGGGACGCGGCTTATAACAGAGTTTGCACGTATGCTTTATTTAAAACGAAAAAAGGCGGCAGAAAATTCTGGGCTTTCAATGTGCATTTCGATCATGTGGGAAATATTGCGCGTGAAAATTCTTCAAAACTAATTCTGGAAAAAATAAACACCCTCAATCCAAAAAATTTTCCTGTGGTTTTAACAGGCGATTTTAACCTTACAGATAAAACAGAGCCGATTAAAATTATTTCGAAAACAATGAGCGACAGTTTCTACAACTGCAGAAAACCTCATTATGGGCCAACAGGGACTTTTACAGGTTTTGATGTAAACTCTGTTCCTAAAGACAGAATCGACTATATTTTCACCAAAGGACTCAGCTGCCAATCCATAAGAACCATTAATGACCGGAGAGAAAACCTGCTCTACCCATCGGATCATTTTCCGGTTTTGGCTGAATTAAAATTCAGATAAAAACACGCAAAAAAAAAATCCACAGGATGACTCCCGTGGATAAACACAAATGATGAAAAAAAATTTATTCTTCCGCTGTTATGGCATTAGAATACAACAAAGAAATATATATTTTTTGAGATAACAAAATTAATCTCGAATTATTTACTCACAATGATTCATTAGATTGAAAATCAATAAAATAAAGAATTCACCGCATGTTACAGCGGATACAATTAATCCGAAACGAAAATTTATTTCAGGAAAAACCAGACAAATAACAGCAATAATGATGAGAATTCATTTGTGTTCAGATTGTAATCTTTATTCCATAAAAAACCTGCCGGAAATCCGGCAGGTTCATTTTTAAATATAATTATTAATAAAGTCTAAGTCCGGATCTTGCACCTGAAGCGTTGGTTACGGCCTGCATTCTGGATTTTTGCCCTGCAGAGAACATATACATTGCAGCATCATCAACATAATCCATATAATTCATAAACTGAATGGAGCGGTTTACACCACCACAAAGGTCGTACTGCGGATAAGTCGGCTTCCCGAAGTTTTTATCCTGTTGTGTCGGGGTATCGTCAACATAATCTGTCGCACAGTTTCCATCTCCCCAGATATGACGGAGATTCAGGTAATGCCCAACTTCGTGAGTTGCAGTTCTTCCCAGGTTATAAGGCGCATTGGCAGTAGTTCCAAAATATTTGCCTGCAATCACCACGCCGTCATTCCAAAGCCCAGCCGATTCCGGGAAAGTTGCATAACCAAGTACGCCGCCCATATCACCTACAACCCAGATATTGAAATAATTCGCAGGCTTATAAGCATCCTGACCTTTCGATGATGATTTTTTCATCGCATCATTTGTTCTCCACGAACGTACGGTGGTAGATTTACGGATCACGCGGTCTAAACGGAATTTTATTTTGGTATCACCCGCTGCTACAGAAGTAAATTCAGCTGGAATTTTGTTTACATCACTGTTTGTGCCTCCAAAATCTTTGTTTAAAGTCGCAATTTGCGAGGCAATCTGTGCATCTGAAATATTTTCAGCAGACGTTCTGTACAGAACATTTACCACTACAGGAATTTCAACTGTGCCATCAGCAAGAACCCTTCCCATTGAAAGGTCATCGATAAATTTAGCCGTTTTGCTTTCATTCTCTACAAACTTTGCCATCAACGTGGGATTATTGGCCAAAGCTTCTTTCCTGATGTCTTCAGAAGGACACACTCTTTGGGTTACAGCACTACCCGAAGTCAGCGCATCATTTTCTTCCTGATTAAGCAGATGATCTTCACCCGCATTACAAGCGGCAAGCATTGACAAAGCAAATGCGCCTACTAAAAGTTTTTTCATTCTCTAAATTTTTAATTTTTGCAAAAACGAATTTATAGAGTTGAAAATTACTGCGCAATAGTTTTATTATAAATAAACTAAATT